>CAWUIT010000006.1:0-25806 GCA_963922345.1 uncultured Dokdonia sp.
TTTTTACCTACACATACCTCAGAGAGTATTTGGAGAGATGTAAAAGTGTATCAAAATCACGCTTTTATAGTGAGTGAAGCATCAGGACATGGGATGCAAGTTTTTGATCTAACTAGACTACGGGATGTCACAGGCGCTCCTGTAACATTTACAGAAGACGCTCACTACGATGGTTTTGGCAATGCGCATAATATTGTTATAAATCCACAAAGTGGCTACGCATATAGTGTGGGAACTCAAACCTTTAATGGAGGTCCACATTTTATTGATATTTCTGATCCGCTCAACCCTACTGCAGCTGGAGGTTACAGTCTTAATAATTACAGTCACGACGCTCAAGTAGTCACCTACAATGGCCCTGATGAAGATTACGCTGGACGCGAAATTCTCATAGGAAGCAACGCAAACATTGTAGCCTTAGTAGATATTACAGACAAAGATAATCCCGTAGAAATTTCAACAATTACGTATCCCACTATAGGTTATACCCATCAAGGATGGTTTACCGAAGATCAACGCTATTTCTTATTAGGAGATGAAACCGATGAGATAGACTTCGGGTTTAATACAAGAACGATTGTATTTGACTTTAACGATTTAGATAATCCCGAGTTATTTTTTGAGTATGAAGGTCCTACAGAAGCGATAGATCATAATGGATATGTACATGGTGACTTTTTCTATCTATCTAATTATAGAGCAGGTGTGCGACTCATTGACATTGCTTCCATTGCTCAAGGAACAATTGAAGAAATAGGTTTTTTTGACACTTTCCCAGAAGATGATGCTGCCGGATTTGGGGGAGGATTATGGAACGTCTATCCGTATTTTGAAAGCGGTAATATTGTACTAAGTGGCGGTGGCGGTTTTTTTCTTATAAAACAAAATGAATCGTTAAGCGTTTCTACTATAGATACACCAGAAATTAGTATTACAATGTATCCCAACCCTGCCTCAGATATCCTTAACCTAGAAAGCAAAAAAGTTATAGGAAAAGTAGAAATTTACAATGTATTAGGCCAAAGCGTAATCACAACATCCATCCAACTTTCTGGTCAAATTGATACAAGTAAACTTAATAAAGGAGTTTATTTTGTAAAAACTGCTCATCAAACGCAACGACTTATCATTCAATGAATTTAAAATATATAATCCCTCTAGTTCTACTCGTCTTTTGCTCTTGTAAAGATGATGATGTGAATCCTCAAGACATACCTGTAGGTATTAATGATATTGAAGGAAGAATAGCCTGTACTAATGGTATGGCATCTATTTACCCATGTGATAACTACGACCTTATGGGGTATTTAAATCTTACTACGCTAGATGAACCAGGATTAAACGATATCTGGGGCTGGACAGATCCAACGACCTCAAGGGAGTATGCACTCATAGGCGGTAGATCAAGTACTGTGTTTGTAGATGTTACAAACCCCGAAAGTCTTATTATAATAGGAAAACTACCTTCACAGTCCATTAACTCGAACTGGAGGGATATTAAAGTATATGAAAACCACGCCTACATTGTAAGTGAGGCTGCAGATCACGGTATGCAGATATTTGACCTCACAAGACTGCGCAATCCAGCAAGCAACCCGATAACTTTTGATCCAGATGCTGTATATACTAATTTTGGAAATTCCCATAATATCGTGATTAATGAAAGTTCTGGTTTTGCATACGCTGTCGGCACTCAAACCTTCTCTGGAGGACCTCATTTTATAGACATTACAGACCCCTTAAATCCTCAACCTGCTGGTGGCTATGATGCCTCTGGTTATACTCACGATGCTCAAGTTGTCACATATAATGGCCCAGACAGTGACTACACAGGCAGAGAGATTTTGCTAGCCAGCAATGAGAATGAAGTTACAATCGTAGACGTGACAGATAAAGAAAACCCCTCACTTATTTCTACTGTAAACCAAGACAATGTAGGTTACATTCATCAAGGATGGTTTGATAGCAATCACGCATATTTTTATGCTAATGATGAGCTGGATGAGACGCAGTTTGGCTTCAACTCAAGAACCCTTGTTTTTGACCTCACAGACTTAGATAATCCGCAGTATAGCGGTCCTTATTTTGGGCCATCACAAGCTATTGACCATAATTTATATGTGAATAATAACGAACTTTTCCTGTCAAATTACACAGATGGTTTGCGTGTGGCAGACATTAGTAACTCTACACCAGAAACGATGGTAGACATTGGCTACTTTGATACTTTTCCAGAAAGTGATGCAACAGAGTTTAATGGTGTATGGAGTGTGTACCCCTATTTTTCTAGCGGTAACATCGTATTATCAGACATTACTGGAGGCTTATTTGTTATTCGTAAATCAGGATCTTAAATTGATACAAATGAGAATGAATCAATATCATAGTATGAGTACGCTTTCGCGAAAGCATACATTCCTCTACCTATTTCTATCAATACTACTTATTACGTGTAAAGATGACGAGACGGTCACGATGGATGATGCCGTCATTACTGATGATATCGTAATAACAGATGATAATTCTGATACAACAGATTTTACTACAGAATTTGTAACTGTTTTAGGCGGTAGTGAAGTAGATACTTTTCAAGCCGTCACTATTGCTGCAGATGGAGGTTATGCCGCTTTAGGCCATACGCAAAGTGTTGATGGCGATGTCACGGATAATGCATCTCAAATTAATAAAATCTGGCTCGTTAAAACAGATAACTCAGGCGTTTTACAATGGTCAAGAACGTATGGTGGTAGTGAGGATAGTCGAGGCACTAAGGTAATTACAACAGCAGATGGAGGGTATGTAATTTTAGGATATACAGAAAGTAGTGATGGTGATATGACACAAAATGCAGGATTTTATGATCATTGGATTGCAAAACTTGATGCGCAGGGTTCTATAGAGTGGCAAAAAAGTTATGGCTTCTCTGGTAGCGACCAAGCGAACGATGTTATACAAACCTCAGATGGTGGTTATTTTACTACAGGATTTTTAGATGTTACTGCATCTGGAGGAGAAGGGAATGATGGTTTTCAAGATACCACAAATAGTGATGCGGCAAGAGCTACACTACACGGAGTAGGCGAATTTTGGGGCCACAAGCTTGATGCTAATGGAAATTTGGAATGGCGTCGATATTTTGGTGGGTCTAACAATGATAGATCCTACGCGGTAGTTGCTTCGCCTCAGGGAGGTGTTCTTATGGTAGGCAATTCTGAGAGTGATGATTTTGATATATCTAATCCTAATGGGAGTTATGACTTTTGGGCCGTTCGGCTTACTGGAAGTGGTGATTTGCTTTGGGAGAAATCTCTAGGTGGCTCTCAAATTGATATTGCCTATGCGGCTACTACAACATCAGATGGTGGCTATATACTTGCTGGAGATACTAGAAGCAATGATGGTGATGTGTCAACCTTTCGCGGAAGCGCAGATGTTTGGCTTGTTAAAATAGACGATCAAGGCGATCTTATCTGGCAAAAAACACTGGGTGGGTCTAACTTTGATACCGCAAGAGCAATCACCAGAATCCCTGGGGGATATGCAATTGCTGGAGCATCTCGCAGTGCAGATGATCAGGTCACGATTAATAATGGTCAGAATGACATTTGGGTCGCTGCCATTGATGAGTCTGGGTCATTGCAAAGACAAGCCTCTTTTGGAGGAAATAGCCAAGATTTTGGGTATGGAATTGCTGCTACCACAAATGGAGATATTATTGTAGTAGGTGATACGGAGAGTACCACGGGACCACTCACTGCTACTAACGGTACTACAGATGCGGTACTCATCAAACTTAATTAAAAAGCTATGAAAAAGTTATTTATAATACTTTCAATAAGTATACTCACTTTGAGTTGTAATGAAGATGGGGAATCTGTCTCGCAGGACTATGGAGCGCTCAATCTCACCTTCACTAACACGGTTAATGACGCTGCACTACAGCTCAATAGTTCTTCATATATAAATAACAGCGACGAGAATTATAGCGTATCAGAGCTCAAGTATATTATTTCAAATATAGAACTTACAAGGTCTGACAATACGGTTGTGACTATTCCTGTAGAAAACAGTTATTTTGTGATTGATGAGCAAGGCGCAAAAACGGCACTTCTTGATAGCATCCCCGTAGGAGACTATACCAATATTTCCTTTGGTTTTGGAGTAGACCCTACAAAATACCCTATAGCATCTGGCTCTATGAATTTTATCCCAACTGCAGAGGAAGCGGGTATGCTCTGGACTTGGTCTGCAGGGTATAAATTTCTGAAGTTTGAGGGTAGTTATAGTCATCCCATACTTACTGGAGATCCATACCCCTTTGTGTATCACGTAGGTAGCCACGGAGCAAATTTGGATAATTACAAAGAGATCAATCTCGCTTTCGCGAAAACAATAATGACTAACACGACCGCATCACAAACTATTAATTTTGATGTTTCAAAAATTTTTGACAGTATACATACAATGTCTTTAGTAAACAAGGACGACATTCAGGTGGACCCAGAAAATGCACCCCTTATTGCTGATAATGTTCAAACCGCCTTTAGTATCGAGTAAATGAAAAACTATATCTCATTTTTAATTCTAGCGCTTTTAATCTCATGCACTTCTGAGCCTAGTGAGATTACAGATGATGGATATATTCCATTACCTGACACCGCAATTGCCTTTGAAATTCCTTCAAATTTTCCAGAGACAACTTATGATCTTACACAAAACCCACCTACAGAAAATGGTTTTGAGCTAGGCAAAAGACTTTTTTTTGATGGTAAACTTGCATCAGACGGAGTTGTTTCTTGTGGTTTTTGTCACATTCAAGAATTTGCGTTTACTCACCATACACATATCACTAGTCATGGTGTAAATGGTGAGATAGGAGATCGCAACGCACAACCTTTGCACAATCTCGCTTTTATGCAAGATTTTACGTGGGATGGCGCTGCAACATTTCTCGATTCGCAATTTATCTTACCCATCACAGCCGAGAAAGAAATGAATGAGACCATCTCAAATGTACTTGACAAATTGAGGGAGGATGACAATTACCCAAAATTATTTGCAGATGCTTTTGGAGATCAAGAGATAACAACAGAGCGCGTCTTTAAGGCCATGTCACAATTTATAGTCCTTATGGTAAGTGCAAACTCTAAGTATGATAAGTGGCAGCGTGGAGAGGCTGTGACTCTCACAGATAGTGAAGAGGCTGGTCGCATTGTGTTTGATACAAAATGCGCATCCTGCCACGCTGGATCCTTGCAAACCGATCAATCGTATCGTAACAATGGCCTTTCTATAGATCCTCAGTTTCAAGATATCGGGCGTGAGCGCGTGACTGGACTTGCAGAAGATAATCGTAAATTCAAGGTTCCTAGTTTGCGCAATGTAGAAATTACATTTCCCTATATGCACGATGGGCGTTACCAAACACTCGAAGACGTATTAGATCATTATACAGACGGTATTGATGATAGCCCTACGCTAGATGATATACTGCGCAATAGTGATGGATCACTAGGTTTGAGCTTGTCCCAAGTAGAAAAAGCACAGCTTATCGCCTTTTTGAAAACACTTACAGATAATGACTTTTTATTAGATAATAGATTCAAAGAGTTTTAATAGAGTATCCCTTAATAGAGCACCTCAAACACAGCTATTTACTCGAAAAAATCTTAAAAAAAACCTAAAAGCACTCTTCTTATTGGTAACTCATAAATGTTTAAGTAAATTACAGAAAAAATTAAACACTATGGATACCCTGTTACAACAAGCCGAAGCTTATGAAAATAAAACAATGAGTCATATGTCTACTAGTGATAGAGTAGCAGCTTCACGAGAAGGAAAAAAACTTATTCTTGCAATTAATGAGATCTACAAGAAAACCAAGGATAACAAACTTATGGATGTTATGAAGCGTTTAACTGTAAAAAAGAAGAAAATAGAAAAACGTATTAAAGGTCGTCTTGCGGCATAATTACAAAATATACATTATTTCCACGAGCGCTTTTTAGCGCTCTTTTTTGTTGGGAAATCCTCAGGAATTTTTTGAGTAACCTCACCTGTTGCCGCCCATTCTGCACCGCGCAGAAATGTGGTTATGAACCCCACCCCTTCCATAGAGTAATCCATATGTCCTAGAGCCGTGTGAAAAATTCTACCCTCACCATAGTTGATAGTCATCAATAATGGCTCATGCCTTCCAGATCCCTTATTTTCAGGAGCCCAAGGTTGTGCATTTCCTTCTACATCAGAGTAGGCTGTAGCTAGAACTGTCACATTCTCCGCAGGGCCTCTAAGGCGGTCATATAGCTCGTCTTTAGTATGTAACCACTCCTTAGGTAAACCCTTAGTGATAGGGTGTATCGTATCGCGTGTGGTCAACAAAAATTCAACTTCTGGTCCGTGTGAAGATTCTTCTCCCTGCACAGGCCTTTTAACTAATTCTCCTATATCATTATAATATAAATGATATCCCGCCTCTAGCGATCTTTCTCCCCAGCCGCCTAAACCTATCATCTTATTATATTCTGGCCAGTCGCCCCAAGCATTATTTGCAGCGTGTACCACCACGAGACCGCCCCCAGTATTCATGTATGTTTCGAACGCGGCTTTGATCTCTTGAGACCAACTTCCCGTTTGCCACCCAAAATTAGATACGATCACATCGTAGTTTTCAAAACTAGGTTGTAAGTCTAACTTTGCTACAATAGTATCTGAAGTGTAATGTATGATTCCATCATCCAGTTTATACTTTGTAAGTAATTGCTGTATGCTGTCATTATCGAGACCATCTACAACTCCGTGATGTGGCCCTTGGTAGGTATACTTAGATCGATTTATATCTACAGTAAAAAGGCCTGTTTGCTCTAGATAATCTCTCATCATCATAGTAGTTTTGGGCCACACGCCATGGTTATTTTGACCATCTATAATGAGTGCTTTTAATTTGGGACCCTCAGACACCTCAGTCGTTTTTGCAACGGGTCTATCGCAACTTAGATAAAGTAACATGAACGTGAATAGTGTAAGCAACAATCTCATACTTTAATTTTAAGATTCTAAATGTAGTAAGAAATTTTATGGCTCGAGTACACTTTCGCGAAAGCGTAACTACAATAAAAAATTTAAAACATAGTTAAAAGACTCGTCTCAATAACACCCTTGCCATCTGGAGATGGCAAAACTAGAAGCGTCTTAGTACTCTTTACCTGGACAGAAAATGGAGCGGCTTGAAGTCTAACACCACTATGCTTCTTGAGTCGCGTTCCTTGACCTGAAATAATATCTATATTAGGAGTAAAATGTCCATTTGGTACGTGCTCTGTGAGTATAACATACCTATAAGCGTTTAATTTTGGCATGCAATTTTGAATCTCTCTATTTGAGAGGTGCTGTAGTACTTGTCTTATAAGTGCGCAGTCCCCGGCCGGCAATAGCTCTTTTGAAATATCAAGATTGAGAAACGTTAAACGATCGTCTTTAAATTTTTGCTCATTATATGAGATGAGCTCTGGTACTATGTCTATTGCAATATATTTATGGGTATGCTGCACTAGATGCTTACCTACATTAAAATCACCACAGCCTAGGTCACAGACGGTCAATCTAGTTTCAAATGAAGATAAAAAGTTGGCAACAGCAGTCAGATAAGGTTTTACAATCTTGTCGCAATAGGAGCCTTCTCCAGAGTAAAACCGTCCCTCACCTACACCCCAGAGATTCTTATCGTAAACTTGTTGCATAGCCTTCTGGGTAGGCCACGCTTTCTTTGCTTGTAGATTTTTAATTACTTTTTTCACGAGCATTAGTCTAAAAACAGCTTTCCAACAGCTGCTATGAGAACAACAATAAGTACATAGTAAGCGATTTGATCTGCTTTTTTATTGCGAGTAGCAACCTTTGCAGTAACGTACCCACCTATCGTTTGTCCTACGGCCATTATCAATCCAATTTTCCAGTCAATTAAGTCTTGGTAGTGAAATAGTCCAATAACAAAGAGTGTATACAATCCTATTACAAAACTTTTTAGCGCATTACTTTCGGTGATATTTAAGCGTAGGGCAAGCACCATAATAATTAGAAAAAATACCCCCATACCCATCTGGATAAAGCCTCCATAAAATCCAAGTGCAAAAAGTATAGGTATATACACATACCACTTAGGTCTATAGGTAAGGTCTGTCTCTCGCAACCATCGCTTTGGCTTTACAAGCACAGCAATAAGCATAAAAACCATCATAAATTTGAAAACGGCCTTAAACTGTTCATTACTTACATTTACAGCTAGCACAGCTCCCGCTATGGCGCCTATAAAAATTGGAATGATATACTTCTTATTGCGAGCAATATTAAGTTTTCCATTTTTATGAAACACCCAAGAAGTAGCCGCACATTGTGTAAATACCCCAATACGATTGGTTCCGTTTGCAACATTAGGTGGCAGTCCCAATAGTTCAGTTAGTATGGTAAGCGTGATAGCACTCCCGTTACCTGCAAGTGTATTTATGGCACCAGCAAAAAGGGCTCCCAAACTGGCAAGCACATACATTTGGATTTCTGTCATAAGCTTTCAAAGATAGTGGAGTTTGAAATTATGCTTTTAAATAATTGAAGTTTATAATAAGCCTCCTGTATTACGTAGTTACTAAAAAGGCAACCCTCTCAGGTTGCCTTAGTGCCAATTCAAAAAATAAACTCTTTAATCCCACTGCTTTTGGTTTGTAACCAAGCCTTGAAATAATACTTGAACGCCTCCAAATACATTAGTCATATCACCCCCGTTACCAAAGCGATATCGCATACCACTCTGATCATTTTCAAACCATCCCAAAGAATACGGAGAATACATTCCCAAATATGATTGATTCTCCGTAGCAAAAGAAACGGCTTCTACAAAATATCTAAAACCAGATTCGTGCGGTGGCAGTGGTCCTCTACCTATATAGCCAGTAGTAACAGATTCTTCGGACACCTTAGGGCGTACTTGTCCATTATTATTATCATTAGTCCCATTAGTACTATAATACTTAAACGCATATAGATAGCTTCCAGAAGGCATTGGGACATCTATCGTGTTTGCTACCATAATATCTCCGGCTGTTTGTAAAACTTCTTGATCCGTCTCAAAAACATCCTCAGGCACCCCTACTCTCTGTGTTCCCACAATACGGGCAGCGAGCAGGTTATACTCCTCTTCTGTTACTTCTATCCAAGAACCATTTGCGGCTAAATAATCATCTCTGGACGTTGTGAGTAAGGTCTCAAGATCATCTGCATCTGTGAGGGTGATTTCAATATCTGCTGTAGTTTGCGCCTCACCATTAGTTAAGAGCACCGTCCCAGAAATAGTCGTACGCGTCTCAAAATCAAATTGTGAAGCATCGTTTACTAAAACCTCACCACTATTAGTTACCGTAATCGCTCCATCTGGTTCACTAGTACTTATGCTATATAAAGTTCCTTCCGTTTCATTTACCTGTACTTGTCCAAGAGTATCTCCTTGCAAAGGGTTTTCTACAATGGTACTTACAAAACCTGATGCAACTAGTTCAGTAGGTGTTGGTTCTTCTGTTGTCATTTCCGGAGTATCGTCATCACTACAGGTTAAAAAAATGAGGGCTAATCCTGTTAAAACTCCTATATATTTAAATGTTTTCATGTCTTTATGTTTTATGAGTACGCTTTCGCGAAAGCGTATAAATGATTACTATTACCCTGCGCAATTTGCTTCTACATCTCGCACCTCGCTTCGAGTGTCAACAATGTTATCTAGCGTGCTCGTACCTTTTACCGCAACTTCTATAAAGTCTGACCCTATTTCCTGAATCACACCATTAAACTGCATCATATTAAATTGGGAAGCGATAGTCTCTCCATCTAATGGACCTACGACAGCATTACCCTGAGAGGGATTAATCTCGTTAGCCTTAATTCGAAAACGCTTCACAAAAGGAACTTGTACATTACTGTAGGTTTGATACGCATCGTATACTAAAGAAGCATTACCTGAAGGCACCGTGACCTCACGGCTTGTGAAATAGGAGTTTGTGGTCTCTGATGTAGCTTCTCCAAACTGTGATTGTGACGCTGTAACTTCTCTAGAAAATTCATAACTAGCACTTGCCTCTACACTTGCCGAAGCACCTACCCCAAAGAAACTCGCCTCTGCGGAAACGCCAACTGTTACTTCGGCACCAAAGGTATTTCTAGTGGCTACAGAAATGCTAGAATCCCAACCCACCGTTTGTGAAGTTGTAATATTTTGTTCTACACCTACTTCTTGAGTAAGATTCCCAGACCCGCAGTTTACTAACGTACTATTAAACCCAAAAGATGTATCTACAGCAGGCAAAACTGGCTGTAAGTGCTTGGTATCAAGTTCTGTAATATCCCAATCAATATTGAGGGCTATAAAATTGAAATACTGGATCTCATCACCACTTCCATCACTTATCCAAACCACGTCTGGCCCTGTTGATAATCGTTTAAAGGGATTGTTATTATCATACCTGCGTATGGTATAAAACCCATTAGGCTCTCTTTTCATTCTAAACTTATATTGTGAAGATAGACTCCCGTCCATACCAGTAGGATAGGACACTGCGCCACTTTGACTAAGTAAACCGGCACCACTATCTGCACCTACATAACGATTGGTCTCTCTTACATAAATCACATAAACACCCGCTTCTTGCAGAAAAGGCTCTATATAGTATTGATGATATGCTAATGCATCACTATATGAAGAAGCTTTCTCCTTTAAAAGCACCCCATTAGAACCCGCAGTTTCTGCTTTCTCAACAAGCTGATCTGAGTAGTTACCACCAGCATCTACAGTCTGTATAAAATGTGGCATTCCTTGCTTAAAGTCTGGAGCTGGATTGACATACTCTAGATTTGCTGTATTTAAGTCTATCACTTCTCCACCTTCACGAAAAGAGACTACAGAAAAATCCTGTTCAAAAATCGTTAGGTTGTTTTGATCACGAACCGATACATCTACAGGAACCCCATCCGTTAATTCACTCCTAGCCTCTTCAGAAAGGTCTTCTAGTATGAGCTTATATTGTGCAATATTAGTAAAAGCATCTACGGCTATCGTAGTTGAGTAATCACCTGTGTTTGCGTTGATATCAAGAGCTACAGAAACAGCCTCATAGCCCTTTTGTGCAAGACCTTGTGTTTGTATCAATATGCCAATATCACCTTGGTAGTTCTCAAGTTCACTAGCAGCTATACCTCCAGTTTCAGTAAGTTCTTCAGTACCCATTACATCATCGTCTGTAGCGCAACTCATTGTGCTTAGAATCATACAGACTAGAAGCCAGACATTTTTTAAATGTATAGTTTTCATCTTTTTTGTTTTGTGGTTTTCATTTCCCTTTTGTGAGCTGCTCTTTAGGCACTGCAGTTACCTAGCCAGCAGCATCCACAAAACGGATGTCAATTTTTGACACTTCAAACATATCTGAGAAAAAAGAGGGCACAAAAAAACGAGGGGGTACAATGGGGGTACACCCTCAAAAGATCAATAAAGTTAAGGGTTCTAGAGATTTATGATTTCTGCTTCAAGAGAATCTTCAGGAGTTAATGCCATCTTTTTGCGCAGGCGCTGGCGTGCTTTTTTTACGCCGTCTGGAGTAATATTTAAAATATTGGCAATTTCTTTCGAAGAAAGGTTCATTCTAACGAGCGCCATAAATCGTAATTCATTAGATGTAACATTGGGATATCGTTGTTGTGCATTTTTACTAAAATCGGTATGCACTTTTTCAAAGTATTGTGTAAAGTACTCCCAGCTAGCCTCGTCTTTAAGGTCAAAATTTATGGTATTAATAATGTCACGGGTTTCACAACCGCCTCCCATTTGCTCCACTTTTTGCTTAAGATCTACTAAAATTTCGTTCTTTTTTGCGAGATGAAGCGCGTGTGTGGTGAGCTCTTTTTGTTTATGCTCAATTTCGGCATCGAGTTTTTCACGCTCTAAGGTGGCTCTTTTTTTGCTTTCGCGAAAGCGTACCCATAATGCTCCTAACACTCCCAACACTGCTAGCAATCCAGCTACCAAAAGTCCTTTCTGGAGTTTGCTGGTTGTTTCTTTTTCTTCTAGTAGTGCAATTTGGGCTTCTTTTTTTTCAGTTTCGTAGAGTTCTTGTAATTTTTTGAGCTCTCGCTGTTTGGTAATGAAGGCTAAAGAGTCTACGAGTTGCGGAATTTGACGCATCACCGCAAATGCTTCATCGGTACGACCGCTAAGGCCAAGTGCGTTTCCGTGTACGACATACGCCCCCATCACTTGCTCGTCAATAGTGCCCTTTTGTGATTCGTAATTAAAAACACTCTCACTATACTGGAGTGCTTTCTCAGGCTTTCCTGTTTCTAGGTATCCTTTGGCGAGTAACCGCTGATTTAAACTAATGATACTGGGATCAAAAATTTGCTCAGCCTGAGCTAGGCATTCTTCATGAAGAGGAATGCTTTTTTCATATTGTTCTGCTACGGCGTATGCGTGCGCCAGATGTGTTTTTGCAGTCCATATTAAGTTTCTGTTCCTGAAGAATGTAATCGCTTCTGGAAGTTGTTCTATAACGGGTTGCACACTGTCTAATTGAATCATTGCTATGCTCCAATTTACCATAGACCTGTAATACATCTCATCATCCCCTTTAGCAATTGTCATTGATTCCTGTAAACTCTGCACAGCTTCTTTAAAATCAAAATTGCTTAGATAAATATTACCCATTGTAAACTCAATACCTGCTAACTGTCGTTGCAGTCCTGATGCCTTTGCATAGGGTTTTGCCTCCTGTAAAAGTTCCAGAGCGGCGGTGGCGTCACCTAATCTATGCAAAAGATCTGCATGTTGTATATACACCTCTGTTATTCCTTCATTATCCCCAGATCGTTTGGCCCACAACATTGCGGTATCAATGGTGGGCAAAATACTATCTACGGGGCCCATACGCGCAAAGGCATATGTTTTCTTACGATATAAAGCTGCGGTAACTAACGGATGGTTCTCTCCAGAAGTTTCTTGAAGTCCTTTATTTATGTACTCTAAAAAAACGGGCAACTCCCCATACCTTGAATAGCTCACCCCTACCTCGTGATAGGCCATAGCAAGGGTGGAGTCTGGTTTTTGTCTAGCAAGTGCTAGAACTTCATCTAGGTACTTTTTACAATTAGGCTCCTTTGCTTTTAGACAAGCGTCGCCCTGATCAATTAAATCCTTGAGCTCTTTATCAAAACCGTCATAGTAATTTTGAGCACTTAAAGACCATGAGAAGAAGCAAAACAAAAGGACAGCGATACGCATAGGAATATTTTTAATTCCCTAAATATAAACGTTTTATAGTCTAATACTCAAACCACCATAAATATTAATCGTAGGCGCAGGCTCATAAAACCGCCCGCCAAATGCGTTAATACGTACGTTATCTGTATACTCTTGATTCAATACATTATTGATTCCAAAAAACGGGCGTACTATAGCATCTCTAAAAAGCGTCTGATAGCTTGCGCGAAAGTTAACCAACTCATACCCATCGATCACCGTCATATTACCATCATCTGCAAACTGCTCGCCTATAAAATTAGATGTTACAGAAGCACTTAATCCATTGCTGGAAACATACTGTATCCTCAGAGAAGCGGTATGACTCGCAATACCTGGCAAAGTATTATCACTAAAGTCTCCAGATGGAATGATATATTCTTTGTACTTAAAATCAGAATAGGCATAAGAGATCGCTGCGGTAAACGCTTTCGCGAAAGCGTACCTACCCTCAAACTCGACACCCTTTCTGAGGGTACTTCCTGCATTTCTAAAAAAGTTTCGATCGGGAAACTCTGCAATCTCAAAAGGAACAAGATCATTATCTGTCTCTATAATAAAACTGGCTATTTGATAGTCAAAACCTGCTATAGACCCTTTTGTTCCTATTTCAAAAGAAATTGCTTTTTGTGCTTCTAAATCTTCATTAAAACCCCCAGTCCCATCGGGATTTGCCGATAATTCTGAAAGTGCTGGCGTTTCAAAACTCGTTGAGATATTAAAGTAAGGCACCATCCACTTTGCAAATCTGTAACTCATCCCTACACTTGGGTTAAAAGCGTTTAATGTACTACTGCCTGAGTCATCACCATTAGTTGTAAAACGATCTTGTGCTTCTAATTTGTTGTAATCAAAACGTGCACCTGCCGTAAGTAATAGAGAGCCTATTGAGAGGTGATCAATTACGTATAACCCGACATTTGTAAATTTCTCACGTTGTGCTAAGGATGGTGATCCTTGAACCCCTTCAAGATTATTGAATCGCTCTCTATCATCGCTTTGATATGCCAGATCATAACCTATCTGTAATGTATTGCGCTTTTGAGTATACGTAAGACTCGTGCCCTGGCCTAGATAGTTTCTGGAAAGATCAATAATACCGCCATTTTCAATAGGCAGGACTCCATAAAACGCTCTGTTGCTATAAAATGCATAGGAGCTTATAGAAGTACTTTTGCTTTTTTGCCAGTTAAGACTGGCGCCTATCTTGAACTGAGTGATTTCTTCTCCTGTTTTAAATAGTACATTACGGCTACGCGCTTGCCTCCTATTTGCTCTTACCTCATCAAGAGTGAGACCTCCAGGGTCATCTGCCTGAGGAGCGTCTGCGTAGTTTATGATTGTTGTAAGTCTTGTTTGATCTGTAAGTTGAAATTCACCTTTAAAGTTTGTGTTAATTTGCCGGAATCCGCTTTGATCACGATATCCATTTGAGGTGGTATAATTACCGTGAAAAATGTAACTCGCCAGTGAGTCACCAATAGCTGCTGTAGCTTGGTAATTTTGAAAATCATATGATCCTAAAACTGTTTTAAAATCTGCAGTAGTATTTGCGTCAAGATCAAAGGAGTCATACGACAGTGTTTTGATCGCAATTACTCCGCCAGATGCATTTCCATATAAACTTGAGCTTGCACCCTTTGTTATTTCAATATTATCAATAATGCCTAAATTAAGATTGTCTAGTTGTCCCTGGCCGTCTGGTGTAGTTTCTGGAATACCATCTACAATAAGTTTGACACCTCTTATTCCAAAGGCCGATCTTGCTCCAAAGCCTCGTATTGATATACGTGCATCTTGTGCAAAGTTATTCGCATTTTGAACAATCACACCAGCTGTAGGCTGAAGGTATTCTTGAATTGAAAGTTGCTGCCGCGTAGCATCTTCTGGAGAAGCTTGAATTACAGAAATAGCCGCAGGAATTTTATTTTGCGTGGTTTCTATCCTGGTAGAGGTAATCACAACCGTATCAATGGTTTGATTTGGAATTGTCTGTGCTGTGGTCTTAAAAAAACCTATTACAATGAGTAACCCAGTTAAGAATATATGTTTCAAAAGCTTTTTTTGTAAAAGTAAAACATCCATACAACTCTCTATCATTGCTAGATTCGATTCTCAAAATATTTTAAATTCTAGAAAACAAAAAAACCCATATTACTATGGGTTTTTTTAGAATTTTCAATTTCAGTAATATCACCAGTTGTTAAGCTTCACAACTTGCACAGTCCTTCTTCTGCTTGAACTTTTGTGCAGCGTTCATACTATGTTGATAGTAGAGTGATTTTAAACCTAGTTTCCAAGCTGTAATATGAATTTTATTAATCTCTTTTACAGGCATCTCTGGATGCACTATAATATTTACAGATTGTCCTTGATCAATATGGTTTTGTCTATTTGCAGCCTGGTATACAATATCCATCTGGTCGATTTCTGAATACGTTTTAAAGGTATCTTTCTCATTTTCTGTTAAGAAATCAAGGTGTTGCACAGACCCATCCATATCGCGTATGCTTCTCCAGACCTCTGTTGTATCTTGCCCCTTTTCTTGTAGTAATTCTACTAAGAATGGATTTTTAATCGTAGTCTTAATTTTTGCGATATCTTTTACATAGATATTTGACCATATTGGCTCAATACCTTGTGATACCTGTCCCAAAATAAAGGCAGAAGAGGTTGTAGGAGCCACAGCATTAAGAGTTGCATTACGACGTCCATAGCCTTTCAAGACTTCTGGTTCACCAAATTGTACAGCAAGCTCCTCAGACGCTTTGTAAGACTTCTCTTTTATTTGTTTAAAAATCTGACTGTTTAAATTAAAAGCCTCTTGGCTATTAAAAGGCAACATTTTAGATTGTAATAAAGAGTGCCATCCTAAAACTCCTAAGCCGAGAGATCTATTTGCTTTTGCAAAATTATACGCGCGCTCCATAAATAAGAACGTCTGACGATCTTCTCTAGAATCAGAATCTCTATACACCTCCAGTTTTTCTAAAAACTCTGTAATTACAGCGTCTAAGAAATAAACCATCGTTTCTACAGCGTCGGTATCCTTCCACTTATCATAGTGTAAAACATTTACAGAAGAAAGAACGCATACAAATGACCACTCATCGCTTGACGGTAACATAATCTCTGTACATAAGTTACTTGCATAGATTTTGTGATTTTTATCTTTATAAACATCTGCTGCACCATTATTTGCATTATCTGTAAAGAAGATGTAAGGATATCCCATCTCTCCTCTACTCTGTAATACTCGTGCCCACAATGCACGTTTCTCAGCATCTCCATCTATCATAGATTGCATCCAATCATTTGTAACGGTCACACCGTGCGTTAATTCTTGGATACTATTCCCTTCTGTTCCTATCTCTAAAAATTCTTTAATGTCTGGATGCTCTATAGGCAAGTATGGAGAAAAACGACCTCGTCTCACAGAGCCTTGGCTTACTACATCTACCATAGACTCAAATAATTGCATAATATGTACAGAACCCGAGGCTTGACCATTGTTTTTTACCTCTGCACCTCTTGGACGTATTTTACCAAAATAACCCGAAGTACCTCCCCCGAGCTTAGACATCATACCTACCTCAGATTGTGTGTAGAGTATGTTACCCATATCGTCTGAGATATGTGAACCAAAACAGCTTATGGGCAATCCTCTCTCTTTTCCAAAATTAGACCAGACCGGTGATGCTAGAGAGTAAAAACCTTCTGACATGTAGCCATAAAACTTATCGCTAAAACCAGCAATTCCTAAAATCTGTTCTGCTCTATCTGCAACCTCACGTATGCGTTCTTCTGGAGAAACACCAGGACTTAAATATCCTGCACTTAAAAATTTACGACTATTTTCAGTAAGCCACTCGAAGCCACCTTCATTGTTACTTGGTTCATTACTTGTCGTAAGTGCTTCTTTACGAGCTGTAAGTAAATCATTTTCGGTTCCTGTTGTTGTTTTAGAAACTTGGTCTTTTAGTTGTTGTGGTTCGTTCATTTTAAAATAGGTCGTCTTTGGTTATACTTTGCGCTCTTTTAGTGTAGTTTATAGATCTCTTTACGAAGAAGTCTCCGTGCTTTGTTCCAATGATTTCATCATCAAACCATTCTGTTTCTTTTAGTAGTAACTCATCAACCTCAAAAACAGGCTCGATATCAATACTTCTTAATGACTTATTGAATCTATCTTTTATAAATTCATTTACAAGAGCCTTAGGTAAGAAGTCTAACTCTCCTGCTTCAAAAATCCAGTCTACAATGTTACTTTCTGATGTAAAGGCTTGTTTGCACATTTCCCTTACAGTCTCGTGATGTTCTCCATCAAACCAATCTGGATTTTCTGCTTTGATAATTTTAATAATATCTATTCCAAAATCTCCGTGTATCTGCTCTTCTTTAGAAGTCGCTTCTACCACATTAGAAATTCCTTTAAGCATATTCTTATGCTTATTGAATGCCATTATGATTAGGAACTGAGAAAACAGCGATACGTGTTCTATAAATAATGAGAATAATAAAATAGACTCTGCATACTCTTTATTGTCATCACTTTTTGCGTTTTTAAGCGCAGTTTCTAAGTACTGCACACGCTTCATCATTACTGGTTTCTTCTTGAGCATTTTAAACTCACGGTTAAGTCCCAGTATTTCTAATAAGTGAGAATAAGCATCTGCGTGACGCACCTCACTCTCTGCAAAAGTAGCTCCCACCGCTCCTACCTCAGGTTTGGGCATTTTATGATATATATCTCCCCAGAAACTCTTAACCGCTACTTCTATTTGTGAGATGGCAAGCATTGTATTTTTTATAGCGCTACGCTCAACTTCTGTAAGTCGTGACTTAAAGTCTTGAATATCGCTTGTAAAGTTATATTCCGTATGTATCCAGTAAGAGTGTCTTATTGCTGGAACATACTCATACAATTGTGGGTATTCGTACGGTTTTAAACTTATGCGTTTTTCAAAAATATTAGTCTTACGTTTTTGAGCTTGCTCGTCTCTATATAGAATATATTTTTTTGCTACATCAATAAACTCTTCACTCAACATCAACTTAGTCTCTACAAGATCTTGTATTTGTTCAATTGTTGGGATGTAAGTGTGATCGAGATCCTTACGTTTTTCAAGTTCTTCATTAACAAGATCAGAAATTCTTTCTGCGTCTTCTGGACTCCCATGTTCTACGGCAGTCATTGCTTTAAGAATTGCGTTTGTGATTTTCTCTTGGTAAAATGGCTTGGTCTGGAAATCGCGTTTAACGATGTGAGTAATTTTCATAGTTTTTGAGCTATTATGATTTGAATTAAGCGGATAATAAAGATCATATTTTTGTAGCCTCATTTTAAGGCAGTGGGTCTAACGTTTTCAACACGATATTCACAATCACGCATTTACTGGGGTCACAGCGACTAGTCTATTTTCAAAAAACGGCGTAAGCAAGTGTGTTTCCTTTATGTTAAGAGAATGTGAAAAATATGTCAACACACGCGTGTGGAAAACTTTCAAAAAAATACCGTTTGTGTCATTTGGAAGTCCGCATAAAATCAAATACATGTCTAAAGATTATTTCATCAAAGACTAGAGAAGAAAGATCTCGTTACGCTTTCGCGAAAGCGTAATTATCAATATTTTAAACAGAAGGTTTTATATGCAAGTCTGATTAAATTGTATAGAGAATTCTTATCACACTATCCACTAAGTATATGTTAGGTTACGTGTAAAAACGAGACCTAAATTGTATATTTGCAAACTATTTAAAACGATTATGATTAAAGTAGATCAAGCAGCAAAAACCAAGATCGCCAGCCTTATGCAGGAAGACGGTTATGACGTGACTACAGACTTTGTACGCGTAGGTGTAAAAAGTGGTGGTTGCAGTGGTTTGTCGTACGATCTTCATTTTGACAAAACACATCAAGAAGATGATAAAGTCTTTGAAGATAATGATGTTAAATTGATCGTAGACAAAAAGAGTTTTTTATATCTCATAGGTACCACTCTTGAGTATAGCGGAGGACTTAACGGTAAAGGTTTTGTTTTTAACAATCCTAATGCACAGCGCACCTGCGGTTGCGGAGAAAGTTTCTCATTATAGAGGTTTAAATAATCCTAAGAAGTTACAGGATACGTACCAGCATAACTATTTATTGAAAAAAGAAAAATGGCATATACTGAAGACGATTTAAGAGAAGAGCTAAAAACCAAAGAATATGAATATGGTTTTTTTACAGACATAGAATCTGAGACATTCCCTATTGGGATTAATGAAGATATTGTACGTGCTATCTCTAAGAAAAAAGAGGAGCCAGAATGGATGACCCAGTGGCGTCTAGATGCCTATAAAGTATGGTTATCTATGCCTGAGCCAGACTGGTCAAATGTGAAGTTTGAAAAACCAGACTTCCAAAATATAGCCTATTACTCTGCTCCTAAAGCAATAGATCCTAACAAAACCCTAGACGATGTAGATCCAGATTTACTGGACATGTATAATAGACTTGGGATATCTGTAGATGAGCAAAAGAAGATGAATAATGTGGCAATGGATATTGTAGTAGACTCAGTCTCTGTAGCAACCACATTTAAAAAGACACTTGCCGAAAAAGGCATCATCTTTATGAGTATTTCTGAGGCAATTAAGGAGCACCCAGAATTAGTGCGCAAGCACTTAGGAACCATTGTCCCTGTAAAAGATAATTATTATGCTGCTCTTAACAGTGCCGTATTTTCAGACGGGTCTTTCTGTTATATTCCTAAAGGAGTGCGTTGCCCTATGGAACTTTCCACATATTTTAGAATTAACCAAGGAGGTACTGGGCAATTTGAAAGAACATTGCTAGTAGCAGACGAGGGTAGTTACGTAAGTTATCTAGAAGGCTGCACCGCACCTAGCCGTGATGAGAACCAACTACACGCTGCCGTTGTAGAACTGGTCGCTATGGAAGATGCCGAAATTAAATATAGTACCGTACAAAACTGGTATCCAGGTAATGCAGAAGGTAAAGGGGGCGTTTACAACTTTGTAACAAAACGTGGCCTTTGTGAGAAAAATGCAAAAATATCTTGGACGCAAGTAGAAACAGGATCTGCAGTAACTTGGAAGTATCCTTCTTGTATCTTAAAAGGAGACAACTCGATAGGAGAGTTTTATTCTATTGCGGTGACTAATAATTACCAGCAAGCCGATACAGGTACCAAGATGATACATCTTGGAAAAAACACGAAGAGCACCATTATATCTAAAGGAATCTCGGCTGGTAAATCTCAAAATTCATATCGAGGACTTGTTAAGATTAATTCTGGAGCTACTAATGCTCGTAACTTTTCTCAATGTGACTCATTACTTATGGGTAACGAGTGTGGAGCACACACCTTCCCGTATATAGAGACTAAAAATAAAACAGCTCAAGTAGAGCACGAGGCCACTACAAGTAAAATAGGTGAAGACCAGATTTTTTATTGCAATCAACGTGGTATCGATACAGAAAAGGCAATCGCTTTAATAGTTAATGGATTTTCGAAGGAAGTACTCAATAAACTCCCGATGGAATTTGCAGTAGAAGCTCAAAAATTACTTGAGATAAGCCTCGAAGGTTCGGTTGGATAAAGTAGTTACTAATCTTAATTTATTTTAAAACGCTTACGCGAAAATTTTAAAGATGAAAAAAATAGTTTTAATCGCCCTAATGGCAGGATTCCTCTCTTCTTGTGAAGAATTTAAAAAAGGATACGAAGAAGGCAAAAAAGCTGCGCAAGAGAATGAAAATTCTGTTACTGAAGAGGAAAAAGTTCCAGAAGTAATTCTATACAAATTTGACGGAGGGACTGTGATGGCAAATAATCTAAATCTGTTTGCTCAAAACGACACCTACAAAGGAGAATCAAAAAAACTAGCAGACGCATTTTATGTAATTAAACACCCCAAAGGAACACTATTATGGGATACAGGCCTACCAGAAATGCTAGTAGGTAATGACCCATATACTCCAGAAGGAGGTGCGTTTACAATATCTAGAAAAGACTCTATAACTACTCAGTTAAAAAGCATTGGTCTTTCTCCAAAAGATATTGATATGATTGCATTCTCTCATATTCATTTTGATCATACAGGTGCGGCAAATCACTTTGCAAACGCAAAATGGCTTGTTCAAAAACAAGAGTATGAATTTGCCAATGGAGAAGATATAAAAGGAAATACTTTTTATGATCCTAGCAGTTTTTCAAAACTAACTAATGTAGAACTCTTAAGTGGTGATCGCGATATTTTTGGAGATGGTACGGTGGTGATTAAATCAATGCCTGGTCACACTCCTGGACACCAGTCACTTTACCTTAGTTTGAAAAATAACGGTCCTACAATACTTACTGGAGATTTATTCCATTTTGAAGAAAATCGTGAAAACGCAATCGTACCTCAGTTTAATTACGACATACCAGAAACTGAAAAAAGTATAGAAGCTTTTGAAGCTTTCGCGAAAGCGAAAAATGCAAAAGTGATTATACAGCATGATTTTGAAGATTTTACAAATATGCCTTCAGAATTAAACTAGAGGATGAAAAATACATTTCTAATCTTAATCGCGCTTGGCCTATTTATAAGTTGTAACAACGCAACATCAGACACTTCTGAGGCGGGAGATTTTCAAACGCTAGAAGGTGAGTTTATCTATCTTGATGATGCGGCCGTTCTTAAAGGAGAGACCTTTATATATGGTGTAACTCTGGATGACAAAATGTTTGAACTTGCAACCATAATAAAGCCATTGCAACGTGATGAGTTTGATATGGTCCCCGTGATTATTAAGGGTGATGTGCAAAAAAAACCAATGGATCAAGAAGGATGGGATGAAATTGTAACGATTAAAGAAATTTTAGAGGTTAAAGCTCCAAGAGGAGAAGCGCCTTTAAAGTTAAAAGCTGGAGAAAAATTAAAAACCGAGGGTGCATCCTTGAAAGTAGAAAGCGATAAGTAATCGCATAAATAGAACGTATAATTATGTTATCAGTAAAAAATTTACAAGCAGGTATAGACGAGAAAGATATTCTAAAAGGAATAAATCTTGACATTAAAGCCGGAGAGGTGCACGCAATCATGGGCCCCAATGGATCCGGTAAGAGTACACTTGCCTCTGTTATTGCAGGAAAAGAAGAGTATGAAGTAAGCGGTGGCGATATTGAACTTAACGGTGAGTCCCTTTTAGAGATGGATCCAGAGGAAAGAGCACACGAAGGTGTCTTCCTTTCATTTCAATATCCGGTTGAAATACCTGGTGTTTCTGTTACTAATTTTATTAAAACAGCCATCAATGAAACTCGTAAAGCAAAAGGTCTTGATGACATGCCAGCGAGTGAAATGCTCAAGAAAATTAAGGAAAAGGCAGAGCTCCTAGAGATGGATCGTAAATTTTTATCACGCTCACTCAATGTTGGGTTTTCTGGTGGTGAGAAAAAACGAAATGAAATTTTCCAAATGGCCATGCTAGAGCCAAAACTTGCTATACTAGACGAGACAGATTCTGGACTTGATATAGACGCTTTGCGCATTGTTGCAAATGGTGTAAACAAATTAAAGAGTAAGGATAATGCAGTTTTAGTAATTACACACTATCAGCGATTATTGGAATACATTGTACCAGACTATGTTCACGTTCTTATGGATGGCAAAATTGTACGTTCTGGAGGAAAAGAACTAGCACTAGAACTAGAAGAAAAAGGATACGACTGGTTGAAAGAAGAAGTCGGGGCATAATTAAGATCAAATCATATATCAAAGATTAGAATGAACATCTCTTTCTATTGGTATATAGTGATCTCTTAATCTGAATTTATGAGTTTAAAAGATAAATTGGTAAGTAACCATATTGTTCTTCAAGAAAGTCTTGATGCAGATTCTCCTATCTATGATATACGTAGTGAGGCTATTAAAACTTTTGACAAAGAAGGGTTTCCTACTAAAAAGCTAGAAGGTTGGAAGTACACTTCTCTTAATAGCATTTTAAAAGAAGATTACAATATTTTTCCTAATAAGGACACGGCTTTAGATTTTAAAGATGTTAAGCAGTATTTCCTTAATGATATTGATACGTATAAGATTGTTTTTATAGACGGTATATATAGTTCTTACTTATCTGAGACTACCCACGATGGGATTGATGTTTGTACAATGGGGGCAGCACTATCAAAACCTAAGTACAAGCAAGTTATTGATGTCTATTTTAATAAAATAGCTAAGGGTGAATCTATGGATGCTCTTAATACGGCTTATGCTAAGGATGGAGCATATGTTTATATCCCAAAAGGTAAAGTTGCCTCAAAACCTATACAGATTGTACATTTCTCTACAGGTGCAAATGATGCTACTATGCTCCAACCTCGCAATCTAATTGTAGCTGAAGAAAACTCTGAAGTACAAATTATAGAGCGCCACCAAAGCCTAACAGACAGCAAAGTATTGACTAACGTAGTCACAGAAATTTTTGCCGATAGACGCGCCCTTGTTGATTATTACAAAATTCAAAATGATAATCTTAACGCTTCTTTAATTGACACCACAGAAATAGAGCAACATAAGGAAAGTATTGTCTCTGTACATACCTTTTCATTAGGAGGTAACATTACTCGTAATAATCTCAACTTTTATCAAAAAGGTGAGTTCATGGACTCTATATTAAAAGGTGTAACCATTATTGAAGGTAAGCAGCACGTAGATCACAATACCTTAGTGCATCACATCACACCTAATTGTGAGAGCCATCAAGATTATAAAGGAATCTTTTCAGAAAAATCTACTGGCGTATTTAATGGGAAAGTTGTTGTAGAAAAAGAAGCGCAAAAAACAAACGCTTACCAATCAAACAATAATATTTTATTGGATGATACCGCAACTATTAACTCAAAGCCACAGTTAGAGATTTTTGCAGATGATGTACGTTGCTCACACGGTTGTACTATAGGTCAACTTGATGAAAGCGCACTATTTTACTTACAATCTAGAGGTATTGGTGAAAAAGAAGGAAAAGCGCTGCTTATGTATGCCTTTGCAAATACTGTTTTGTCAAGTGTCAAAATCCCACAATTAAAAAGTAGGATTACAAAACTCATCGCAAAAAAACTAGGAGTAAATATTGGATTTGACCAATAACATTCACTAATTATATTTTAAAGCCATTACTCCTCGTAATGGCTTTTTTATTGGTCTAAGCTTAAGCAAAGAGATAGCGTAACACTTACCCAGTTTGTATCTTTGTAGCAAAGAAGAAAAGCTATGCTAGATGTAGAAAAAATTAGGAAAGACTTCCCTATTCTCAATAGAAAAGTGAATGACAAACCTCTGATTTATTTTGATAATGCAGCTACCTCACAAACCCCGCAAATAGTCATTAATACCATTGTAGATTATTATTCTAATTACAATGCAAATATTCATCGTGGGGTACACACGCTCTCCCAAGAGGCTACAGATAAGTATGAAGAAGCACGTATTAAAATTCAAAAACATTTTAATGCTGAAAATCCATATCAAATAATTTTTACCTCTGGAACAACACACGCAATTAATCTAGTTGCTAGTGGGTTTTCAAGTATTTTAAATAAAGGGGAAGAGGTTTTAGTATCTGCTCTAGAGCATCATAGTAATATCGTGCCCTGGCAAATGCTCTGTGAGAAAACTGGTGCAATCCTCAAAGTGATTCCTCAAACTGAGAGTGGAGAACTGGATATGGACGCTTTCGCGAAAGCGCTATCCCCAAATTTAAAATTGGTCTTTGTAAATCACGTCTCTAATGCCTTAGGAACTATCAACCCTATTGAAAAAATTATTGACGAGGCTCATAAAGTTGGGGCGGCAGTGCTCATTGATGGCGCCCAAGCTACTCCACATATAAAACCCGACCTACAAGCTTTAAAAGCAGATTTCTATGTCTGCTCAGCACATAAAATTTGCGGTCCTACAGGTGTGGGAATCCTTTATGGTTCTGAAGAGTGGCTTACAAAACTACCTCCTTACCAAGGTGGAGGAGAGATGATAGATCAAGTAAGTTTTGAAAAAACGACCTATGCCGGCTTACCTCATAAATTTGAAGCAGGCACCCCTAATATTTGTGGTGGTATAGCTACAGGTGCTGGACTTGATTATATGAACACCATAGGGTTTGAGGCCATTGCTGCTTGTGAACAAGAACTATTGGAATATGCCACAGAGCAGCTTCTTGAAATTGAAGGTTTAAAAATCTATGGTACATCAAAGCATAAAACGGCCGTAATATCTTTTAATGTAGGTAAGATACACCCATATGACATTGGCACTATACTTGATAAATTAGGAATTGCAGTGAGGACAGGTCATCACTGCGCACAACCTATAATGGAATACTATAAAATTCCAGGTACAGTGCGTGCTAGTTTTTCATTTTATAATACAAAAGAAGAAATTGATAGTTTTGTTGCAGCGACTAAACGTGCTGTCGCAATGCTTTC
>CAWUIT010000007.1:0-25698 GCA_963922345.1 uncultured Dokdonia sp.
GCTTCAAAAGTTGAGTCTCTCTTACAGAAGATGACTCTTGAAGAGAAAATTGGCCAGATGAATCAATATAATGGATTTTACAATGTAACAGGACCAGCACCACAAGGTGGAGATGCACAACGCAAATATGAAAACCTTGCCAGAGGATATGTGGGTTCTATGCTCAATGTAAGAGGTGTAGAAGAAGTTCGTGCGGTTCAAAAAATCGCAGTAGAAAAGAGTAGATTAGGCATACCTCTCATCATTGGTTTTGATGTAATACACGGTTATAAAACGATAGCTCCAATACCACTAGCCGAAGCTGCTAGTTGGGATATGGAGGCTATAAGAAAAAGCTCAGAAGTCGCTGCTGCAGAGGCTGCAGCCTCTGGAATTAACTGGACATTTGCTCCTATGGTTGATATCTCAAGAGATGCACGATGGGGACGCGTTATGGAAGGGGCAGGTGAAGATCCCTACTTGGGAAGTGATATAGCTGCAGCAAGAGTTAAAGGATTTCAAGGTGACGACTTGAGTGATCCGCTTACCATTGCAGCTTGTGCTAAGCATTGGGCAGCATATGGATTTGCCGAAGGAGGTCGAGATTATAACAGATCAGACATCGGGACGAGTACGCTTTACAATGTTGTATTTCCACCATTTAAAGCAGCCAAAGAAGCTGGTGTAAAGACTTTTATGAATTCTTTTAATACCCTCAATGGGATCCCCGCAACTGGAGATACCTTCTTACAAAGAGAAATCTTAAAGGGGAAGTGGGACTTTGATGGTTTTGTTGTCTCAGATTGGGGATCAATAAAAGAAATGATAGCTCACGGCTTTGCAAAAGATGGAACTGAGGCAGCATTAAGAGCCGTCTTAGCAGGCTCTGATATGGATATGGAATCTGACCTTTATGTATCAGAATTAGCAGATCTCGTTAGAGCGGGCAAGGTAGATGAAGCACTTATTACAGACGCAGCACGTAGAATACTTACGGTAAAATATGAGCTTGGACTTTTTGATGATCCGTACAGATATTGCAACGAGGCCCGCGAAGAAGAAATAATTTATAAAGATGAGTATCAAGACGTCGTACTCGATATGGCTCGCAAGTCTATCGTACTTCTCAAAAATGAAAATAATCTATTGCCCCTCAAAAAGTCAGGGCAAAAAATTGCGCTCATTGGAGCCTTGGCAGCAGATAAGAGTAGTCCAATGGGTGGCTGGAGAATTGCATCAGATGACGGTACGGCGATATCTGTAAAAGAAGGGATGGAAGCCTATACAGGTAATACACTTACCTATGCAAAGGGAGCAGATGTGGTATTAGGTGATGCTACTTTTATAAGAGAACTTAAGATAAATGAGACAGACACATCCGCTTTCGCGAAAGCGATTGCCACCGCAAAAGAAGCAGATGTTGTTGTTATGGTTTTAGGAGAACACGGTTATATGTCTGGAGAGGGAAGAAGTAGAACAACATTAGATCTTCCAGGCGTGCAGCAAGAGTTGCTAGAAGCTGTGTACGCAGTTAATAGGAATGTGGTACTAGTACTTAATAATGGCAGGCCTCTGGCGATAGATTGGGCGGCAGAAAATATACCTTCTATTGTGGAAGGATGGCAACTAGGTTCTCAAGCGGGTAATGCTATAGCGCAAGTACTTTATGGTGATTATAACCCGTCTGGAAAATTACCTATGTCCTTCCCAAGAAGCGTAGGGCAAGTTCCTATTTATTACAACGTAAAGAGCACGGGGCGCCCCACAGACGTAGGAGATGATCTTGTGTTTTGGTCACATTATGGTGATTTACCTAATGATGCATTATTTCCATTTGGTCACGGTCTGAGCTATGCAAACTTTGCATATAATAACTTTAATGTTAATCCTACAGCATCTGGAGCTTCGGTATCTGTTACAGTAACAAATTCTGGGGCTGTTGCAGGTAAAGAAGTTGTACAACTCTATATTCAAGATCCATTTGCAAGCGTTACACGTCCCATTAAAGAGCTCAAAGGTTATGAGCTTGTAGATCTAGCGCCTGGTGCATCTCAGACAGTCAAATTTGAACTAACAGGAGAGGAGCTTGGGTTTTATGATAATAATGGAAACTGGGTAGTTGAGCCTGGAGATTTTAATGTCTTTGTAGGTGGAAGCTCTACTACGTCGCTTAAAGAATCATTTGTGTTAGATTAATATAATTCTTTATTGTAAGACAAGAAAAAGCCTCTCATTATTGAGAGGCTTTTTCATTTTTCAGAGCATTAATTTACATTTCATCACCAAAGAATATGGCATTCATAAGTAATTTATTAGTGCCGTACCAGAAGGCTCTAAAATTCGTATTATCTGTAAATAGAATAACTTCTCCACGCCCTGAGCTTTGGTGCACAAAGGGCCGCGTCTCTGGAATTGCTTTGAGATTAATTTTTGAGATATATCCCGCCTGCAGTGGAGACTTTGTGTATTGAATTGGGTTTTTATAGCTAGTAGAATCTGGCTTCACAAAAATAGTCGTATTGCGAAAGAGAGAGATTTTGTCTCCAGTATATCCAAAATTAATGGGATGTGATCGGTCTTGATCGGCTTCAAATATTGCACCACCTATCACTTGCGCCCCATTAAAGTCTCTGCGTTGCTCAAAGTTTATATCTTTTGCAGGGTTGTCCGTTTTTTCAAAATCAATATTGAGCATGTTATTACGCTTAAACCAATTTGCTACATTTTTATACCCGATTAGTGTACCTCCATTACGCACCCACTGCTTTAAATCATCTACTGCGTTTTTGATGATAGCATTACCCCACACATTTGGTAAAATAATATCTGTGTATTGAGATAGATCTGTGCGACCTAAATTTTTAGTATCTAGTTTTGTAATACGCATCTCATAACGAGTATCAAATAGGTGCCAGATCTCACCAGCGTCATATGGGTTTATACCTTCGCCTACTATGAGTGCAACCTTTGCAGGTTTTAATGCTCTAAACTGATTACTACCCAGATCAATTCCTTCTGTAAGTCCAGTGCTTACAGCTTTAATAGTGACGTGGGATTCCTTTGCTACTTTATTTAAGAATACATTCAACTCTTGAGAATTCATCTGTTGATTTTGTACAGGAATCATTATCGTACCATAGTCATATTGCTTTCCTTGTAAAGTAAATGGTTGCATTCCTACTTTTGCCCTTAAGTCTTTATTTAGAATCGCATTAAGAGCTTTTGGTGTGTAGTAATTGTGCCATTCCATCAGATATGCATAATTGCTAGAAGGGACCGTAGGAGTAGTATTCATCTCCAGTATTTTGATCTCAGGTCCAGCATTAGATAGTGAAGCATTTTCTGTAAAATCTACCCCAAATGCTAGCGGAAATGACCAAGCACTAATGTCATAAAATAAACTATCTTGGAATGAAGTACGTTTTTCAAACATTGCTTTTATGAGCCTGCTTTGTCTTTGAGATTTAGGAACTATGTAGCTCATTCCTTTTTTGAAGTTTTGATTGCCAGATTGGAAATCATTAGACACTTCGTGCACTTTGATTTGGTGTCTTTTTAAAACTTCTGCCAGATGGTAAGCACTTGCTGCATCTTTTTCACTACCGAAGGCGTAGGCGCCATTTGCTTTTTCGCCTCGAGCGTTCTTAAAAAAATCTCGTTGATAGTCTAGCAATTGCACTCGCATAGCTTGAGCTGCTTCTAGAGTTGATAAGATTGCAGTAAACTGATTGCGTATAGTAAAAGGAAATGTAAGTAAACCATTTTCTGTCTCTTGCGCGTGACCGCGACTACTCCCTTGTTCAAATAAAATTCCAATCCCGCCATTAATATCTGGAAAGGTTGAACCTTTACCGTAATAGAAATCATCAAAATTTTCTTCGGTATAATAAAAGCTCCCGATCTTATCTAACGCCGCAGCGTGATAGTTCCCAATTTGTTTTGTAAGCTCTTGATTTAAAGCAGGAGTAAGTGGGTGTGTACGCGACTGAATACCTGGCTGAAAAAAGAAACTGCTGTTGGAACCCATCTCGTGATGATCTGTCAGAATATTAGGGTACCAGTTATGGAAGGTATTAATTCTCGCTCTAGACTCAGGCAATTGAACAGGTAGCCAATCACGGTTCATATCAAACCAGTAGTGATTAGTACGTCCTCCTGGCCACACCTCATCATACTCTCGGTCTTGTGGGTCTGGATTGATGTTGATACTTTTATTAGTATTTGCCCAATAAGCAAAACGCTGTAAACCATCCGGATTGAAGGAAGGGTCAAAAAGTATGACAGTATTCTTTAAGAGATCGTCTATCTTTTGACCTTGAGCCGCCGCTAGATAATAGGCCGCAATGAGCCCTGCATTTGCTCCAGAAGGTTCATTACCGTGTATACTTAACCCTTGGTATACGACTATAGGCATATCTTTAGTGTCTAAACTGGCACTACCTTCTTCAATAAGTTTTAAATGATTTTTCTGTATTTGCTCTATTCTGGTATGATTAGAGGGCGAAGTAATTGTAAGTAGTAAAATAGGACGTCCCTCAAAGGTAGAACCTCTATTTTCTATGGTAATGCGATCACTTGAAGAAGCGAGCGTACGCATATATTCTGATAATTTGTCGTGACTTACGTGCCATTCTCCTGGAGTATACCCGATAACACTTTCTGGTGTTGGTATAGAAGGATCATAGGTTACATCTTGAGGTAAATAGTAGCTCATATCTACACTTCCGCTTTGCGCGAAAGCTTGCAGAACTCCAAATAATAATAAGGTAATAGTAAGTCGTAAACGCATTCTTTATGTAATTAAGGTTCTTAGACCTTAAAAATACTAAATCAATATGAGCTTACGTGTGCACCTTGAGTATGGTTATTAAGGTTATCTAGATTATCACAAACTTATTGCTCTAGTTTATTAAGATAACCACACGCAGCACCTATAATACCTGCGTGGTTTTTTGTTTGGGCTGCGATGATGGGTATATCTGTAGTTAGATATTTTTCAAACTCGTGCATATGCTTGCTTATACCACCACCTATTATGTAGTGATTAGGAGTACAAATGAGCTCTACGTTTTTTAAAAAGAAATTAAAACGTTCTGCCCACTCTTTATAAGAAAGATTCTCCGCTTTTCTTACAGAATTTGCTGCGTGTTGTTCAATAGGTTTTTTCTTATAAGGAATACGTCCTAGTTCAAAATTAGGGATAAGTTGACCGTTGTAGAATAATCCAGAACCTAATCCAGTGCCTACAGTGATAACTGCCACTAGTCCTTTCAACTCTTTACCAGCACCATATCGTATCTCTGCTAATCCAGCGGCGTCTGCATCATTAATAACAGAACAAGGTAGACCTGTTTTTTCGGTAAAAAGTTCATCTATTTGAACGCCAAGCCAGCTTTTATGCATATTACCATATGCCATCGCTTTGCCACTTACAATTACGGTGGGAAAACCAACGCCTATTGGCCCTTTCCAGTTGAAGTGATCCACTATTTTCTGAACACATTTTGCAACAGCCTTAGGTTTGGCAGGGCGTGGAGTTTCTACTCTAAAGCGTTCTCCTAAATATTCTTGTGTTTCAAGATCTACAGGTACGCCTTTTATTCCAGTTCCTCCTATATCAATACCTAATATTTGCATTCAGTGATGGTTTATTTAATCTGCCCGAAAGATAGGAATTTTGAGTAAGATTTGAAATTTTGAGGGGTTTCTAGCGCTTTCGCGAAAGCGTAGTCACTAAGAATTTGATTTACAAGACCTCTTGATTTTCTGAAGATATACTCTTGCCATATTCTTGTTTGTAAATTTTTACAATAAGTAAAAAGATGCTCACGACTATGGGCCCAAAGATCAAACCTATGAAGCCAAAAAGAGGTACGCCTACAATCACCCCTATTATAGTAACAAGTGGGTGAACATCTGCCAGGCGCTTTTGAATTACTAGTCTAAAGAGGTTATCTGTAGCACCTACAACTATAGCCCCATATAATGCTAGAATTACTGCTCTCCATATATCTCCAGCTGCATACAGAATGATACATACGGGGATGATACCTAAGGCCGTTCCCACAAATGGTATCATGGAACCTACGGTAACGATGGCAAACCAAAAGAATGGGTCTTTTACGCCAAGAATTAAAAATCCTACTAAAGCAACTAATCCTTGTAAAAGTGCAACAAGGGGTATTCCAATAGCATTTGATTTTACAAGATCTACACTGTCTTGACCTATAAGATTGAGGTTTTTCTCACTTAAAGGGATGTATTCGAGAAGCGTTTCTCTAAATGTACGTCTATTGGTAAGCATATAATAGAGCATAAAATACATAATACCTACAGCAATAAATACATTGAAAGTACCACCAGCTAAACCCTGTAAATTATTACTTACCCAATCTGTTATGGATCCAGTATCTATTGAGCTGGCTACGTCTAACCCAAAACGCGTTTCAAAAGTTTCTAACTCTTTCTTTATAATGTCTATAACCTTGCTGCTATTTTCTACTGCCTTACTTATTTTTGACGTAAGCATAAGAGCAAGCCCTGCTATGGGAACAAGTATCACAATAAAAGAGCCTGTCATAAGGACTCCTGCGGCTAGATTTGGGTTCCATTTTTTCTTCTTTACGAGAAACCCTTGCCATTTGCGCATTAAAACAAAAAGCGTGATTGCTCCTAAAACCCCCGATAGATAAGTAGCCATCTCCTTGAAAATGAGCCATCCTAAGAGAACAATTAGGAAAATGACGAATAACTGTCTAAATAAACCAGGTTTAATTGTTTGCATATCTATTTTGCAAAAATTTGAGAATCATTTTTAAAAGCTTTGAATTCTAAGGCGTTACCTGATGGATCATAAAAAAACATTGTCATTTGTTCTCCTACTTGTCCTTCAAAGCGTTTATAGGGTTCAATTGTAAAAGCGACGTGTGGTGTAATGTGGTTTGCAAATGTTTCAAAATCGTCCCAAGCTAGTACAACTCCAAAATGTGGTACTGGCACGGCCTTACCATCAACTTCATTGTGACTATCTACTGTCTGTAATTGCTCTTTATAATGGATAACTAATTGATGTCCAAAAAAATTAAAATCTACCCAATGATCACTACTACGACCCTCAGAAAGACCGAGTACATCTCTGTAAAATAAACGAGCTTTATTTAAATCATTTACTGGAATTGCAAGATGAAATGGTCTTATGCTTGTCATAATTGAAAATTTGCTACGAAGTTACAAGATTATATGACTTAGAGAAAGCATAACTTTTATTGGGATGAACCAGATTTTAAATTCTTGAGAATTGAAATCCCTGTTATAGTAAATATCACTCCTAGTAGTAAAAAGATCCAAGGACTTAGTCCTGTCTGGATGATTTGTACCATTCCCAAAACTCCGAGTACAATCATAAGTAATCCTGCACTTACAGCTATTACTCCAATTATTTTGATCATTTCTACAGTTTAAGGGGTTATGTTATAAAATTATAAGAAGTTGGATGTCTTTGCTCTTCACTTAACATCCTATTGTTATAGATTTAATAGGACTTTATGAGTATTTACTCATAAAGCATAAACTTTTTTAAATGGCTATTCTTTTCATAAGGTCGTGGAAGCGCTTTTATATAAATTTGCATAAGAAACATTCACTTTTATAAGCGTACTTTGATCACAAAACGAATTATTCCTTGTCTAGATATTAAGAATGGTAGAACTGTTAAGGGTACAAATTTCATCAACCTTCGTGATGCAGGAGATCCTGTCGAGCTTGCCAAAATATATTCAAATACGGGCGCAGATGAACTTGTTTTTTTAGACATCTCTGCCACAGAAGAGCGTCGCAAAACCCTTGCCGATCTTGTTTTAAGAGTAGCTTCACAAGTTAATATACCCTTTACAGTAGGAGGAGGCATTTCTTCTGTAGAAGACGTAGATGTGCTTTTACAAAATGGAGCAGATAAAGTTTCTATAAATTCCAGTGCTGTAAAGCGCCCAGAGTTAATTAATGAACTTGTCTCAAAGTTTGGCTCACAATGCATTGTTGTCGCCATTGATGCTAAGTACATCAATGATCAATGGATTGTTCATCTCGTGGGTGGAAAGGTTCCTACAGAATTAAATCTATTTGACTGGGCAAAAGAAGTAGCGCAAAGAGGTGCGGGCGAGATTTTATTTACCTCTATGGATCACGATGGCACAAAAGAAGGTTTTGCAAATGAAGCCCTAGCCCAACTATCAGAAAGTTTAAACATACCCATTATTGCTAGTGGAGGAGCAGGAAGTATAGCACATTTTAAAGATGCCTTTGTCTTAGGGAAGGCAGATGCGGCTCTTGCAGCAAGTGTGTTTCACTTTAAAGAAATAGAAATACCACATTTAAAAGAGGTGTTAAGTGATCACAACGTTTTAGTTAGAATATAATAGTAACAGATTTTCCAGAATGATATAACAAGTGGTCATTAGAGAATTTTATGTAAGATTTAAAAGATGAAAATAGATTTTGATAAGTATGATAATGGTCTAGTACCAGCGATCATTCAAGATGCACGTACAAAAAATGTCTTGATGCTAGGTTTTATGAATCAAGAGGCTGTAGATACTACCTTACGTACAGAAAAAGTAACGTTCTATAGTAGAAGCAAAGGAAGGCTATGGACTAAAGGTGAAGAGACAAAAAATTATTTACATCTCGTTTCTATACAAAACGACTGCGATCAAGATGCGCTCCTTATACAAGTTAATCCTCAAGGCCCTACGTGTCATAAAGGAACAGATACTTGCTGGGGCGAACGCAATAGGTCTAACTTTGGTTTCTTATCCACACTCGAAGAGGTTATTGAAGATCGCTGGAATAATAGAGAACAAGCAGATTCTTATGTCGCATCATTATTTAAAAGTGGTATTAATAAAGTTGCTCAAAAAGTAGGAGAGGAGGCTGTAGAGGTAGTAATTGAGGCAAAAGATGACAATGACCATTTATTTCTTAATGAGAGTGCAGATCTGCTCTTCCATATAATGGTTCTGTTGCAAGCAAAAGGGTTTCACCTACGTGATGTAGAGAAAACACTTATAGCTAGGCATAAGTAATTAAAGAACTTAGTATCAAAATCAAAGAGGTACTAGTAGCTTATTACTAGTACCTCTTTTGACCAGCTATCACACTTAATTAATTTAATGTCTATCGTTTTCGATAATATCAAGCGTTTGATCGATCCAGTCGCTATCAAATTCTAACTTAATTTCTGGTTGAACACCTACATATTCATGTTCTATAAATTTGTGAAAGTTCATATCTGTGGGATAAATAGCAAAATTTCCAGAAGGCGTTTCAAAAAGATTACCATAATTGCTTCCATAAGCTAGGGCACCGTAAGTACGTTGTCCCAAGTGCTTCGTATTTTTTAATTTTCTCAATTTTAATGTAAACTGCTCGCCATTACTACCTGTCCAAAAATTTGTGATGACATAAACATTCATTTTATTTTTTTTGAAAATCTTGTAAAAGGGATCTGAGTATTTATTGTTTCCACCGTTATTGTTACGTAAATCTACGATGATATTCTTTGCCGTGAACTTATCTTTTGTCTCCTCGTAAAACGTATTAAACGCCTCTACTTTTTCAGATTTATTTGAAAATGTACCCATATAAACATACTGTGTGTCCTCCGTAAGCTGTTTAAATTCCCAATCACTTTGATTCTCTTTGAGCTCACCTGCCTGGCTACTATTTTCTTTAACAAGATTCCAGAGCGTACCATTATAATGAAGCAATGCGCGTATGTAATACAATTTACCGCCAGGCATATTTGAAGTGGCAACGTCGTACATATCTTTTCCATTCGGAATAATAGTCAACATTATTTGACCAGGCGTCCAAGTCTTTAAGTCAGATGCGAGCACTACACCTTCATAAATAATATCCTTTTTATAAATGCCAATAGTAAGCTTATCATCACGCTTATAAATGCCTTCTAAGCTTTCAAAAGGTTTTGATTGTAGCTGTGTAGTTATAGTAGATAATTCACCATCAAACGTGGGATGATTTTTAAATATATTACTCTCTCTGTATTTTTCAATAGCCAGATCATCCACCAAAGAATCACTTTTTATAAAAGATTTCATATGGCGTATATGAGCGTGCTTATCATTTACAAATGATAATAGTTCATTGAGTTTACTAAAGCATTCACTTATTGGTGTTTGTGTCGAAACTTGTTTTCTGAGGGAATTATATAGCGATTCGTATTGTGCGGTCTTCTGCCCTTTTACCTGCTTTTTGAAGGAGGTCATCTCTCTTATTTGTTCATCTACAAAAGAGAGATCTTTTAAACAATCGCAAGTATTTTTTGAGGGTTGTGCATACGCTTTCGCGAAAGCGAACGTAGAAAAAATTACAGCTACAGAAAGTATGATAAGCGTTTTCATAATCGTAAATTTTGAGAATTAATTGATTTAAATTGATGTTTCAAATCTATGATCGATTAATCGCTTAGACTACTATTTACGGCTATCTGTGGTGAAATGATCTTATTTTGTGGTGAAATTTAATACCTCTTTTACGTGAGGGGCGTATGTCTTAGATACTGGGGCAAAAGTTTGCTGTGTGAGAACCAAGCCTAACTTTCCATTTTCTGCTTTGAAGGATATAAAGTGCTCTGGATTTATTAAAAATGAGCGCTGTGTTCTGAGCATTGTAGGATGTTGTTTTTCTAATCCCGAAAGTCTAGCTCTTATAAGCTGTTTCTTAAGTTTATTATTATCAAGATAATGGACCTCTACATAATTATCTGAAGCTTCAAGCATAATGAGATCACTCTGAAATAAGCGCAAGCCTTCATAGGTGCCTTCACCTTTGATCTCAATTTTTTCTTTTTCTACTTTTTTATCTCGGTATTTACCCAATGCAAATCTACCGATAAGAACAATGGGTAAAATGGTAAGTATGGCTGGGACATATATAGCAGTAAAAAAATAATAAGCTGAGTATGCGTAAGGATTATTATCCATTACAATATAGAGGTAAAAGCTACGTACCACTATAAACGTAATTACAGCAAATACCCCTACAAAGAAGAATTCACTTTTTAAGGTCCATACGTTATTTGCCCTATAATAAAGCCACTTTTGGAAAGGGAGTATAAGTATATAACATATTGCTGCTAGTATTCCATAAAGAGGCAGATAACGCAACTTTTCTGTATTGCTTAACTCATTTACATCGAGTGGTTCTGTGAAATATAGAAAGACGAAAATCCAAACAGCAAGCCCTAAGGCTATAAAGAGATGATGTTTTATTGAGGGATCAAAGGGAGTCTTAGACAAGGTGATACTTATTAGAATTTAAAAGATAATAATTTAGTATAATATTTCACAGCTACCACCACACCACAAATCCTTTAGATAGCTTTCCCGCAACATCTTTCATCCAGATGAGTGGTGCTCTATGATTAATATGTCTTATGTTGATCTCTTGTACGATATCATAATGGCCTTGCCACGCTACATCTTCATGAGGATCGTGTAACCATTCATACTTATGTGGAATATAAAAGGTATAAGACTTAAAGTCATTACCAGAAAATGTCTCAAAATCAACCCAGAAACCCTTTACACAATCAAAATTGAGTGGTCTAATAGAGGGCACTGTTTTCTTATATGGAATAAATAATTGACCCAAATAGCAGGTTTCTTGTATGAGTTCATCTAATTCAAAAGTTATATTTTGAAGGGCAGCTTTACCTTCATTGGTATAAATAAGTGGTAACTGCTTATCCCTTGTCTTTTCCATTTTAGTAAAAAACATATCCTTCCTATTAGGTCCCATCAAGCGATGGATGGGTTCTGAAATAGACGGATCGATTATATAAAACTTATAGGTGAGTTCAATGTGTAGTGGTTTGCTTTCGCGAAAGCGGTCTTCTACAAGAAAGTCTAGCTCTCCAATGGTTTGTTGTCCTTTTTTGATTTGAATGTTATGCGCGAGTACATCATACCGTGCTGTTTGTTCTAAAATTTGCTTGAAGATGTATTCTATTTGATGCCCTAGTCGTAAGTTAGTAGGTATAGGTTGGGGTGAAAACTCTTTGAGGTCGACTAGGGGTAACTTAAACTGTTTAAGTCCAAATTGCTCTTTTTTCCATAACGGTGGTGTATTTAAGAACCCTTTTATGTGTTTCATTCCTTAAAAATAATGAACAACATATCAAATGGAAAAAATAAAAGCCACTACATATAAAGTAATGGCTTTTTGTTACGAGTAGATTATGATAACCACCCTTTTGAAGCGCAATATTTACTGTACCAGTATTCAAAAACGGCAAGGAAGAGTATCACGAGCGGAAAAATGAGTCCTTGACCTACGCCAAAAACTTCCATTGCATTTTCAAACCCTATGTTGTAGACCGTGTGTATGATTAATGCTAGTAGGGATATGAGATACACTCTAACGGCAGCTAGCTTTCTAGCTATGAGCAATATGGCGGCAAGTAGACCACCTAGGGTAGATATCCCATACAAGACTTTAGCCCAAAGTGGGGTAGACTCAATTACAGCCATTTGCTCTGCGGTGTAGGCGTCGGCAATCATATCTGTAGCAAAGTTATCAACTATAAAAGCACTTGCGCCCATTAAATTCCACAGTACGAGAATTACGGCAATTATCCAGAAAAGGGTGTTTGGTTTTGTTGTAGTCATTTTATTGGTTTTTGGTTATTTGTTGATTAATGTACAATATTTTTTCAATTCACAATTCAAATGTGAGGAAGCAAGATTACTTTTGAAGCTATGTTTGAAAAACGGTATTATTATTTACTAAAGATTCAATATTTAGGATTTCGCTATCACGGTTGGCAAAAGCAACCTGATGTGTTAACGGTAGAACGTATGATGGAGCGCACATTTGCCTATGTTCTTGAGCATAAAAATTTTAAACTCCTTGCAAGTGGCAGAACAGATGCAAAGGTATCTGCAAACGTGGCGTATGTAGAACTCTTCTTGAATGATAAGCCTTTACCTGATAGTGGTTTTCTAGAGCTCCTCAATGCAAATTTGCCACAGGACATAAGGTGTCTTGAGATAACTCAGGTCGATAAGTCATTTAACGTAATGGACGCGCCAAAACTGAAAGAGTATGTCTACCTCTTTTCTTATGGTGTAAAAAATCATCCCTTTGCTGCTCCTTATATGATTAACATCGCTGGAGAGTTAGACATTGCGCTTATGCAAAAGGCCGCACGGCTTTTTGAAGGAGTACATGATTTTAAAACATATACCTATAAACCTAATCCAGAAACACAAACGGTAGGCAATATTGAGAGTGCTTCGATAACGATTAATGAGTTATACACAGCAAGTTTCTTTCCTGAGGTAAGTTATGCTTTTCGCGTCAGCGGTAAGGGTTTTAAGCGGCATCAAATACGTCTAATGATGGGTGCTTTATTTGATCTAGGCCAAGGTATTATGGATTGGGATTTTTTCTTAAAAACACTAGACCCCTCGAATGAAATTAAACTCACTCGGATCGCTCAGGCAAGTGGACTCTTACTTCAAGATGTCCAAATTTAACATACTTAACAAAAGGGATCTCTTATTAATAAAGGTTTAACCCTATATAAATTATTCTTACCATCCATTTAACGTCCTTACGGTAGTCACCTCTATATCTTTGCGTCATAATTAATTGTTTAACCAAAAAGAGAAAGAATATGAGCAAGAGAGTAGCAATATTAGCAACAGACGGATTTGAAGAAAGCGAATTAAAGTCACCAAAAGAGGCGATGGAAAAAGCAGGTTTTCAAGTAGATATAATAAGTGAGAAGTCAGGAAGTATAAAAGGATGGGCAGATGGAAATTGGTCTAATTCTTATGATGTAACAAATACTTTAGGTAACGTAACAGCAAAAGATTACAATGCACTCATGTTACCAGGAGGCGTAATCAACCCAGATAAACTAAGACGTAATGAAGATGCTCTGATCTTTATTAGAGATTTCTTTAAGCAACATAAACCAGTTGCAGCCATTTGTCACGCACCCCAACTATTAATCGAGGCAGATGTGGTAAAAGGACGCACGATGACTTCATTTAGTTCTATTAAAACAGATCTAGAGAACGCAGGAGCACTATGGGTAGACAAAGAAGTTGTTACAGATGAAGCACTTGTAACAAGTAGAAACCCAGATGATTTACCAGCGTTTAATGATAAATTAATTGAAGAAATTAATGAAGGTAAGCACGACTTACAACACGCATAAACTAGTAATACATTGATTAAAAAAGCATCGCAACACTGCGGTGCTTTTTTTTTGTATACATATTATTTATTGTAAATTATTATTATAATACAAGCACAATTTATCAATGAGTACGATACCAGCAGCTTCATTAATCTTTTTAAAGGAATTACAGAAAAATAATACTAGGGAATGGATGGCCGAAAATAAGGCTAGGTATGTGTCTAGTGAAAAAGAGCTTAAAAAAGTTTACCAAGAGATACTCGATGGACTTCATAGTTTTGATGAGATAGAAAAGCTTAAAGTTTTTAGAATACACCGTGATGTACGTTTCAGCAAGGATAAAACACCCTATAATGTACATCGCTCAGTGAGTTACAGTAGGGCAGGAGCTCATCGTCGTGGGGGATATTATTTACGCATCGAGCCTGGAGACAAGTCCCTTATCGCTGGTGGTTTTTTTGGGCCAGAAGCTGCAGATCTTAAACGCATACGTACAGAGTTTGCTACAGATGCTAGTGAAATACGCGAGATCTTAAATGCTCCCGCTTTCGCGAAAGCGTACGGAAATACCTTTGATACTTCTAATGCAGTAAAAACAGCTCCTCGAGGATTTGACAAAGACGATCCTAATATAGATTTAATACGTCTTAAAAACTATATCGTCACCCGTAAGTTTACAGACGCCGAAGTTTTGGAATCAGATTTTACAAACAAGGTTATAGAGAGTTATAAGCTGCTGATACCTTTTTTTGATTATATGAGTGATGTACTCACTACAGATCTTAATGGACAATCGCTTTTAGAAATGTAAGCGCTACCTTTTTTTTGACTTTTTCCTATAGACAAAGTATACAATAATCAGTAATATGGGAAGTGCTATAAAAACAATAAGCTCTATAGGTGATGAGGGGTCTATAGGGGTATTATTTTGCGGTTTTGGTACTTCTGTAGGTATTTGCATCTAGATGGCAGTTTCAAGTAGTTCTCTAGGCTGATCAAATAATTGTATTTGACTAATTAATCGTTCTCTCACTAGATTTGCTATGCGTTTATTGAGAGCAGAGGAGTTCTGGATATAAACAAGATATTCTTCAACCGTAAATTGACCGATGATCATACCTTTTACGCTATTGCGAAATTTCATATCCTTATTTACAGCATTTTCAATGTAAGCAACTTTCTTATCGAGAGTAAGGTTGTAAAAGACATTTTTACGCTTTGTAATATAATTTCTAAAAACTTCAATAATTAAAGGGTTTTGAAGCTTTACAATAGGTCTTAGTGTAGCGTTCTGAAAACGTTCATCATTACTCATCTGGTCGTGTATGCGAGCTTTAGGTATTTCTGGACGTATTCTTTTAATATCATTTGGGCGATCATTCATAACACCAAGATTTTAATTAAAGTTAGGTAATTATTTAAGTCTGTCGCTTGAACGAGTCATTACTTCTCAACACCTTATTAACGAACAAAGCCCCCGAAAAATCGGAGGCTTTGCAATTAACACTTAAATTAATCGCTATAGATTAATTAAGTTTAAAAGTTACTCTACGTACTAGCTGTCTAGCAGGTGCAGATCCTTTGTCTACAGAAGTATCTTCTCCATTGCCATTAGTTGTTAAACGACTAGCGTTTACTCCTGAAGCAACCATAATATCTTTTACCATTTGAGCTCTTCTTTCAGAAAGGGCTTGGTTGTAAGATGGATTTCCGATCTCATCTGCATACCCAATAAGCTGTGCAGAAGCACCAGGGTTTTCATTCATATATCTTATTAAGTAATTAATAGCTTCTAAGCTGTATGTTTCTGGCTTAGCACTATTGAATTGGAAATATACATTTACATAACCATCTTCAATAAGTTTTTTAATTACATCACCACCACTATTTACAGAAGAGTTATTCATCATATCTCCTTTCTTAGCATAACGTGCATCAAGTGAAGACTCTAGCTCATCTGGGATTCCGTTTTCATTTTTATCAACAGCAATTCCTTTAGTATCAACAGCAACTCCTGAGATCGTGTTTGGCTCACGGTCAAGGTAATCTGGTACACCATCTTGATCTGTATCGATAAGGTCTGTTTCTACTTTTGCAAGACGCTCTTCAAGTTCATTGATTCTATCAAGGTCAGCATTTGATTTTGAATACCAATCTGCGTGCACCTCATTTTTGCCTAAACTTATGCTTATACCAGCTGTTGTAGTTACAAAATAGCCATTAAAACCTCTTGTATCGTCTGCGATTGTAGTACCATCAAAATTTAAATTCTGACGTACATTACCTGTAAGTGAAGCATCTGCAAATAGAGTGATGCGATCACTTAATCTTATTTGTGGTGTAAGACCAACAGTAAGGTGAAGCATTTGATCTGCATTGCCAAAATCAACATCTACAGGCTCAGATGGTGTAAATCTTGAGTATCCAAGTCCACCGTGTACTAAGAAGTTAAAACGATCTGTCCACTCTCTAAACCCAAGAATATTACCTGCGTTTGCAACACCTTCAAGAGTTACAGAGTAAAGGTTAGATTTAAAAGCAGTACTTTGATCATCACCTTCAAATTGATCGTAACCTAAACCTAAATTAAAACCAAATTTCTCATTGATCATATAACGAACACCTAAGTCTGCACTTAGAAAGTCTGGTGTATTGGTAAAAGCACCATCTGCAAATGGTGAAAGTGGTTTATTTACACCAGCTCCTACGTCTATAGACCACTTGTTATAATCATATAAACTCGTTTGATTTTCTTCTTGTGCAATCATAGCAAATTGTAAACCCAAGATGGCTACAATTGCGAGTGTCATTTTTTTCATATTATCGTTTTTATTTGAAAAATTCAAGGGGCAAAAATAACCCTATTAATCTCCTGAGCAATAGTATTTACACTTATTAACGAATATTTGTTATAAACTTAACACTATATCGATGTATTTCATTAATCGGCAAATTATTAGTAAAATTACTGCGATTAACATCCAGTTATTTTAGGATAATTAAGATTTGTTAATCTTTCTGCTTTCGAACGTTAATTACTATTAAAAATGTTCGAAAAATCTAAGAGATAAAATATTTTTAGAAAAAATATAAATATGATTAAAGAAACACCAACTGACTACAAAATCATCTCAAATCTCAAAAATAGATGGAGTCCTAGAGTTTTTAGCAAAGAAGCAATTACAGAAGAGCAACTTCGTACACTTTTTGAAGCTGGACGGTGGGCGCCAAGTTCAAATAACCTGCAACCTTGGGTCATTATTTGGGGTATTAAAGGTACTGAGGCGTATGATCGTATATTTAACTGCCTTGATGAGTTTAATCAATCTTGGGCAGATAATGCGCAGGCCTTATTACTAGGTGGTTATAAGAAAACTAATGATGATGGTAAAGAGCATTTTCACGCTTTACACGATCTCGGTCTTTTTATGGGAAATGTATCTTCACAAGCTCAGGATATGGGCATTGCAATGCACCAGATGGCTGGAGTAAATTATAAGGAAGCTATGAAAGAGTTTAAACTTCCAGATAACTTTCACATTGCAACCGCCACAGCCATTGGGATGTATGGTGGAGACTTGGACCGATTAGGAGATGATTTGCGTGAGCAAGAGGTGAGTAAAAGATCTAGAAAACCACAAGATTCATTTACGTTCAACGGAGATTTTGACATAGAAACGTTTAACAATAAATCGTAATCATAATGAAAAGAATAGTCACATTTTTAATGATTTGTTTAGCGACAACAGCAATCTACGCTCAGGATACTTACACGCAATCTGGCGGTGAAGAATTTGAAGAGCAAGCACTTGAGATCACAAGCGAGTATAATAAGCACTTGTATATGAATGAAACACAACCGGCTTTATTCCAGAAAAAGGTAGTAGAATTTTTAATAAGTCGAGAGAAAATTAAAGAATCTTATGAGGGACGCGAGATGTTAGAGCGTCTTACAGTTCTTAGTGAAGAAGAGACAAGAGAGATGGGTGATATCCTCACTAGAATGCAATTAGAAAAATATAGAGAGGTAAAAATGCAGATACAACCTATAGCTGTAGCTGAGGATAATTGAATTTCGTATTATAAAATTAAAAAAGCCCGATACAGAAATGTATCGGGCTTTTTTAATTTGAAACTATGTTAAACCTGAGTTTCCCCTTCAGTATTTGAAGAAATTTCAGGATCGTCACCTACATTATGTTTTTCTAATCCTGCACTATCCACACTAATAAATTGCATAGCATCGGATGGGGTGTCAAGCTGTTGCGCTTTTGATCCTTGTATTAAAATAGGATTTTGTATCGCCACTGGATTATTCTGTATGAAGTGAATCCAATCATTATCGCTCATTGTCGCGCCCTCTAGAAGATGTTTTACATCAGGATGTTCTTTAGCAACAAGTTCATCGATGCTCGCCCCTAGTAAATCTGCGACCTCGCTCCACTGTGTTCCCGTAAGTCCTGCTTCAGAAATATTTACAAGATTTGTCTTAGACTCGCTACTTTTTACGTACCCTAAAACCTGCTTTGCTATACTTGATTCTGGAGTATAGATTACAATTAATTCATTTTTATCTGTAGCTAGTGTCATATCGATTGGCATAATATTAATTTTAGTGGTGTGATTGCATCTTTTCTTTTCTTTTTCTAAGTTGCTTTTCAACTTCCTTAATCGCTTCTTTTAAAGAAGGATAGAAGTCTTCAGAACTATGCTCTGCAAACAATCTTGGACCAGGCATACTTACACGTACACCAGAAATTTTCCCGGTTTGATCGCTAGATGTATTTTCGAGTTTAAAAAATACATCAGCTCTGTGAACAAATTGGTATTTATCACCTAGTTTTTTTAATTCCGTTTTCGCGAAAGCTTCTAACTCATCGCTTGCAGTTACATCGTGGTATTCAAATATTACTTCCATAGAATTTATTTTTTATAATTGATTATTTATCAGCATTCTGCCGAAGGCTAAGCGGAAATTCTTTCACGCCGCCATAAAGTTTGATTTCTTGTATATCTGCTGGCATATAGTAGCCTGCCTCTTCTAGTGCTTCCTTCACATTACGTACTACATTACCTTTAGTAATTAAGGCTTGTTTTCTAAAGTCTTTGGTGTCAACCCAGAAAAATACTTTTAAATTAACAGTACTCGTCGCAAGCTCGTCTTCTATGACAAAGTTTTCGTGTATTTCGTCATTTATCACATTAGGCTCTTTTTTCAATGCCTCTATAATAGTGCTTTTTGCACCTTCTATATTATCCTCATAGGCTATACCAATGATAAAATCCCATCTAAAAAAGCCATCCTCTGTATAATTTGTTACAGGTTCTGTAAGCACATCACTGTTGGGAATGTACACATCTTTTCCATCAAAGGTTTTAAGTTTTGTATATCGTAAATCAAGAGTTTTTACTTTCCCAAAGTTAGACCCTACCATCACGGTATCATCCACATTAAAAGGCCTGTTAAAAGCAAGTATCACACCCGCAATAAAATTTTCGCCTATATCTTTAAAAGCAAATCCTAATACAACGGCGCTAGCCCCAGCTGCGGTAAGAATACCTGCGGCAATACCACCCAGTCCAGCCGCACGTAATGCAACCATAATGGCTATAATAATAAAGGTGTAGCGTATCGCGGTACCTAAAAATTTACTCATTAATGGATCTTGCGTTTTTGCCGAAATCCGTCGTCTTGCAAAACGCCCTATCCATCCAGCAATTAAAATACCCAAAACAACAATAAGCACACCCATTGCTATTTGAGGCAATTGATCTATAAAGCGATCTGTAGCATTTTGAAAAGCATCTGTGATGCTCGTATCTTGAGAAGTGTTTTGTAGTAGCATAAAATTAGTTGGTAAGACTAAAATACAAGTATCCTTCTTAAAATTTCTTAAAAGCGTATCAATTCACATTTTGTTAAGACCCTTTTTTTGAGCGACGTTAAAATGCTCTTAACCTACTACATATTATCTCTTAGCTACTGTAACTTTAGAAAAAAGAATTCAGATGAATATTGTATCGACCAATCCTTATAATCGAGAAGAAGTTGCAAAAATTAAAGCACTTAACCTTGATGAGATAGAAAGTAAAATTGCCCTCGCTCAAAAAACGTTTTCCTCTTGGCGAACTACAAGTTTTAAAGAACGTGCAGAGCACCTACATAATGTGGCAAAAGAGTTAAAAAAGAATAAGCAAGAATATGCAGAGATGATGACCCTAGAAATGGGTAAACCCATCTCACAAGCCATTGCCGAAATAGAGAAGTGTGCTTGGGTTTGCGAGTATTACGCAGAGACCGCTTCAGAACATTTAGCCTCAAAGCATATTGAAACAGAAGGGTCACAAAGTTATGTGAGATATGATCCTATAGGAGTGGTGCTAGCTGTAATGCCGTGGAACTATCCTTTCTGGCAAGTTTTTCGATTTATCGCGCCAGCTCTTATGGCAGGTAATATAGGGTTATTAAAACACGCCAGCAGCGTTATGCAATGTGCAGAAAATATTCAAAAGGTATTTGAACGTGCTGGCTTACCAAAAGGGTGTTTTCAAAATATGCCCATAGGGAGTGATCGTATTGAAGCCATCGTAAAAGATAAACGTATCAAAGCCATTACGCTTACAGGAAGCAAGCCTGCGGGTGCAGCCGTAGCAAGTACAGCAGCAAGCGAGATTAAAAAATCAGTATTAGAACTAGGCGGCAGTAATGCTCTTGTTGTATTTGATGATTGTGATTTTGAAGAAACCTTAGAAACTTGCATCCAAGCAAGGTATCAAAACACTGGTCAGAGTTGTATAGCGGGAAAACGCCTGCTGTTGCAAGAGAATATATATAACAAATTTCTTTCCGCTTTCGCGAAAGCGGTAACAGAACTTAAATCTGGAGATCCAATGGATGAAGATACCTACATAGGCGTGATGGCACGTGAAGATCTGGCTATTGAATTAGAGGAACAAGTGAATAAAACGGTGCGTGAAGGAGGTAAAATACTACTAGGAGGTCATCGCCACAACGCTTATTTTGAACCAACAATTGTGACAGATGTCACTTCAGAGATGACCTTGTTTAAGGAAGAAACTTTTGGCCCTGCCATAGGTGTTACAAAATTTAAAACAGATGAGGAGGCCGTAAAATTGGTCAATGCCTCAGACTTTGGTTTGGGAGTATCAATTTTTACTAAGGATACTGATAGAATTGAAAACTTGATACCACTTTTTGATGATGGAGCCGTATTTGTAAACGATATGGTAAAGAGCAACCCAAATTTACCTTTCGGTGGTACCAAAATATCAGGATATGGCAGAGAATTATCAATGGATGGCATCCAAGAGTTTGTAAATAAAAAGACTGTTTACATTAAATAGCTACCGCTTTCGCGAAAGCAAGAAAAACAAAAGCCGATTCTCAGAAGAGAATCGGCTTTTTAATTCAATATGTTTATAGAAAAATTACTCTTTAGTATCTAAGAACTCCTCGCGAGTGTCAAATTCTATTCCTTCCATCGCTGCTTTTTCCAAATACTTTTCAAACTTAGGAAGTCGCTTTGACTTAATCTTTTCAAAGGTCGCTTGTGCACTTATAAGACGTTCCATAAGTAGGGCAATATTCTCCTTTTGTGCAGCGCTTGGCGCTTCATAATTTGCCGCCACATCTGCATACAATGCACTAAGCTTCTCTCTCAGTTGCGGTGGTGCTGTACCCACATAATTGTCTCCAGTGGTTACTACAAGGGTGTTCTTAAGCGCATCTAGCTCATCAATAAGGGGTTGTGCAACCTTTTTAGCTTTTTGATTATTATCAATGGCGCTTTTTGCCTTATTCATCATCATATCTATTTGATACACCATATAAGCAAGATCTTCTTGTACATCAAAAAGCTTTTTACTTGTGATGTACTGCTCCTTGCGCTCCTCGCTTGTAATAAATGATTTTGGGTCGTTTTTGACCTCAAAGGTAGTCTCGTAGGTATTCTTTCCTTTAGTAAGAACAGCCTTATACATTCCTGCCTCTACTCTCACTGGAGTAAAACCACCAAAAGAGAATGTTTTTGCAGCAGCAAGCTTAGGTGATTTTCCCGCATAATTCCAAGAGACAATATTAATTCCTTTTGATTTACCAGGAGCGAGGGTAGTAATTTCATTACCATCCATATCTTGAATAGAAAGAGTCATTTTTCCAAACGTATGACGCTTCTTGAGGTAATATTTTATCTTCACTGCATTGCCAGGATTAGGCCCTACAAATTCAAGCTCCGTGCTACCGCCTCCAAAGCCTCCTTCTTCAACCATAATTCCTGGCTCAGTGTCAAAAAAGTGTACATCCTTCTCTAAAATGTCTGGTTGTATCTCCCTAAGGACACTTATATCATCTATAATGATAACGCCGCGGCCGTGCGTTCCAGCCACTAGATCATTGGTCTTTTTTTGAAGATCTAGAAAGTGCACTGCCGTAGGTGGAAAGTTATTTGTAAAATGTGACCAGTTTGCACCACCATCTACGGTGATATACAGACCATCTTCTGCACCTAAGAAAAGTAAATTTTCATTTTCATAATCTTCTTGTATGTTACGAGCAAACATTTTTAAATCATCAGTTACAAGGCTTTTCCAAGTAGCTCCATAATCTGTCGTTTTATAAACGTAAGGTTTCATATCACCACGAGCGTGACCTTCAAATACTGCATAAGCAGTGCCTTCTCCGTGCACTGAAGCCTCAATATGATATACCCAAGTATTTGCAGGCAGACCTGGAACGTTTGAAACGACATTTGTCCAATTTGCTCCTCCATCTCTTGTCACCTGTACATTTCCATCATCTGTACCTACCCATATTACTTTTTCATTTACTGGCGACTCTGCTATGGTAAAAATGGTAGTATGTGTTTCTGCTCCAGAGTTATCTGCAGATAAGCCACCAGAGTTTTTTTCTTGTTTTTTAGGATCGTTTGTGGTAAGATCTGGTGAGATTACTTTCCAAGTGTCTCCCATATCCTCACTTACATGTAAAAACTGACTTCCCATATAAAAACGATCAGGTTGGTGTACGCTGGTTGCCATAGGAGGATTCCAGTTAAAACGTAAGTCTGCACTTCCCTTTGCAGGTAGTGGCTTTACATTTTTAGTATAATTGCGCTCCATATCATAACGCCACACATTATCTGCCCCTTGCATTTCAGAATACAATATTTCCTTGGTTGGGTGTGGTAATACACGGAAACCATCACCTACACCTACACGTACCCAGTCACGGGCTTCGATGCCGCCAGGAGATGAGGAAGGACCATACCAAGATCCATTATCTTGTAAACCACCGTAAATACGATAAGGCTCAGCATTATCTACAGAGATATGATAGAACTGCGATAATGGTAAATTACTCACAATTTCCATCGTTGTACCACCGTTCCAAGAGCGGTATACGCCGCCATCTGTACCTACGTGCATAATATCAGAGTTATTTATGTCAAAAACGATATCGTGTATGTCTGAGTGCATATTTCCTAGCGTCTTAAAAGTGTTACCCCCATCTCTAGAAATGGAACCACTAAGACCTCCTTTTACTACCACGTCTGGGTCACGAGGATCCACCACAATTCTAGAAAAATAAAACGGACGTACTGTTAAAGAGAAGTCACCATTAGTACGTTTCCAGCTCATACCGCCATCTTCAGAGCGGTAAAGTCCCTTATCTTCTTCTTTTTCAGATTCAATAACCGCGTATACGATGTTTGGTTCAGATGGTGCTACGGCAACACCTATACGTCCAAGCTTTCCTTCTGGAAATCCATTGTGTATTTTGTTCCAAGTTTTTCCACCATCTGTAGATTTGTGTAATCCAGAATTTAACCCACCAGAATTAAAGTCCCAGGCAGTGCGTCTAAATTCCCACATTGAAGCATACAGAATATCTGGATTAGATGGATCCATAATAAGATCTGCAACGCCCGTGGTGTTATTAATAAAGAGAACTTTTTCCCAAGATTTGCCACCGTCTGTAGTTTTATATACACCGCGATCATCACTATCGCTCCAGAGCGCACCAAGTACTCCAACATATACCGTATTACCATCTTGTGGGTGAATTTCTATCCCAGATATACGCTCACTATTGTCAAAACCTGATATCTTCTCCCAATTATTACCACCATCCTTTGTTCTGTAAAGACCGTCACCTACTGAGACAGAGTTACGCGTCCATATCTCACCAGTACCTACCCAAACCGTCTGGTCTGGATCTGTAGGATCTACTGCTACTTGACCAATCGATTGGATATGATCATCAAAAATAGGAGAGTAGCTAGCACCTCCATCTTGTGATTTCCAAACACCGCCACCAGCCGTACCAGTATAGATTACTTGTGAATTGGTAGGGTGTACTTCCATATCAATAATACGTCCAGACATTAGAGCCGGACCGATCTGACGTGCAGAAATATCACCAAAAAGTTCTTTCCCTTTTAAGGCAATTTCTTGTGCCTGCAACGGGATGCTTATAGAAGCGATGCACAAACCAAGAAAAATGTGTTTTGTTTTCATATTAGTTAGTATTTGGATTGATTTTATTTAAAATAGGAGCCAAAAAAATCCCCAAGGTATATTGGGGATTTTTGGAAGTGTAAAGATTATTGAGCAGGCATTTTAAAAATGCTTTCATCAATATCTGGATTAATATCTATTTGATCAATTTTTATTGTTTGCCCTACTTGACCATTAAATTTCACTGTTAGACTGTGCGGATAGTAAATATTACCAGCTTCTTGGTAATCACTATATAATGTTTGCGATGTCATTCCTTTTTGTGGTCCAGAAGTAGCAGTAGTCTCACTCATAATTGGTACAAAATTTTCTTTATCAAAGTAATACGTAGATACACTTGGTACTGGTTTACCCTCATCCATAACATCCTTTTTAGTCACAACTACTTTAAAAGTATCTGTTCCTTCTACGGTCTCGCTTCCGTCTAAGGCAATAGTGTAACCTTTTTCTTTATAGTTTAAGAAAGTGTCAAAAACATCTGCCGCTTCTTGCTTATAGTTTGCAGAAGTTTCAGCATCCATAGCTTCAGCTTTTTTAGTATTAAAATTTTGAGCCCACATTTGTTCTCCATCAAAAGCTTGTACGATTAACTTCTGTCCTTGAAGATTGATATCAATAAGCATTTTACCATCTATTGTCATTGTCTGTGTAAATGGAAATTCTTGAGGCCCCATTCCAGCCTTTCCTGTCATACGTAGCGTTTCTATTTCATTCCAAGCGTCTATTCCACCCGTGTTTTCGAAGTAGTTGTCTACAATTTCCTCAGCTGTTTGTGCTTGTGCTACACCAGCTAAACTAATAAAAGCAGCCGCGATAAATAATTTTAAAGTTTTCATATAGGTTTAATATTAGTGTTTTACGTTTGACCATAAGACTAGAACCGTGTCATTTTGTTACATCTTATACGAGTTAAATGTAAAGTTTTTGACTACTTCCTTATCTTTAAGCTTGACTTA
>CAWUIT010000008.1:0-24714 GCA_963922345.1 uncultured Dokdonia sp.
CATCTTCTGGATTATCTGAAGAAGAAATTGCAAAGATGAAAGCAGAGGCAGAAGCTAATGCAGAGTCTGACAAAAAAGCAAAAGAAACTGCAGATAAGATCAATGAGGCAGATGCTATGATCTTTCAAACAGAGAAGCAACTTTCGGAATTTGGAGACAAGCTATCTGATGATAAGAAAAAGCCTATTGAAGAAGCGCTTGTAGAGCTTAAAGCAGCGTACGAAACTAAGAACGTAGATGCTATAGCACCAGCTTTAGATAAAATCAATGAAGCTTGGAAAGTAGCTTCTGAAGAGATGTATAAAGCACAAGCTGAGGCACAAGGAGCTGGACAGCCAGGTCCAGATGCAGGAGCTGGAGCACAGCCAGAGGGTGATGCAGCCAGTGATGTAGAAGATGTAGATTTTGAAGAAGTGAAATAACTATCAATAAATAGACAAATTCTTACATAGAATTTTAATAGAAAATCCTCGTAGTTTATGCTGCGGGGATTTTTTTTGCTTTCGCGAAAGCGTAAATCAAGCAAAAATTTAAAATAATGACCTTTGAAATAGGATTGCTGTACTCAGAACAATTAACACGTGGATTTATAGTGAATAGACTCTTTAGTGTGAAAAAAATGTTAATTTTAAAGTCATATTATATCTTATCAATTAGTTACCTCAAGAGTAAGCTAAAATTTAAAACGAAGTTTTATAACGAGTTATAAAAAAGAGCTCTGTATAAAATTGAAAAGGGCAATCATAAATTTGATTCTCTTGAGATCTTTCGATAATGTGAAATAATTGATTAATCTAATTAATATGCTATTTGATTATTCTATAGTTACTAAAAAATGCAAACTTTAAAATTATGATTGAAAATACATCTCTGCTCTTTAAAGCCATCCATTCAAGGGGTATCTTTTTTCTCTCTATATCATTATTCTGTTTAGGCACTAGCCAGGGTCAGCTGGCATATCAAGATATCTCTCAAGATGTGCTTTCCAGTCCTATATCACACGGACAAATTACAAATGTAGGTCTCGGTCCTGGAATCTCTTTTGTAGATTATAATAGTGATGGATGGGATGATATATCAATTCCTGCATCTGGTACTGAGGATTTTCAATTTTTAAAAAATGTTGGAGGTACTTTTGAAATAGACCCCTTACCAATTTCAAGTAATGGGAAACAAGCAAGGCAGATCTCTTGGGTTGATTTTGATAATGATGGTGACCTTGATTTTTTTGCCACAGGAGAACAAGGAGACTTATGGTTTTATGAACATTTAGATTCTGGGAATTATGAGGACATCACAAACGCTAGTGGATTTATAACTTCATCGGTCGAATATTGGGGTAACTCTTGGGGGGATATTGATAATGATGGTTTTTTAGATGTTTTTATAAGTGTAAGGGATAATGCTCAGATAGATTATAACTACTTATATAAAAACAATGGAGATGGTACGTTTTCAGACATTACAGCCAGTGCACAGTTATCAAATGTAGGCTATATTACTTTTTGTAGTTCTTTTTTTGACTATGATAAAGATGGAGATCAAGATATTTATCTAGCAAATGATAAAGACGAAACTCCCAATATACTCTACCGTAATAATGGAGACAGTACTTTTACTGATGTATCCATAGAAAGTGGTACAGATTTATATATGAGTGCTATGTCAACTACCATCGATGACTATGATAACGATGGGTGGCTAGATATCTACATTACAAATTTCTATCCTCCTTTTATAGATGGAGCAACTATAGGTAATGCTTTATTACATAATAATGCTGATGGCACTTTTACAAATGTCGCTTTAGAAAGTAACACTCGATTTGATAGTATAGGTTGGGGGGCTGTATTTACAGATGCAGATGGTGATATGGATAAGGATCTTTACGTGAGTGGCCAACCGGATGGAACGGGTGGTTTATTACCATCAGCTTTTTATGAAAATGACGATTTGCAAAGTTTTGAACTTAGAGAAGATATAGGGTTTGGGAATAATTCATTTAGAAGTTTTGGTAACGCCATTGGTGATGTGGAAAATGATGGTCAGGCAGATATTATTGTGATAAATACTAATAATGAACCCATAAACATCTGGAACAATCAACAGCAGACTTCAAATCATTGGCTCAAAATAAAATTAGAAGGGACTACTTCCAATAGAATGGGGGTGGGAGCTTTGCTAGAGATTAAAGTAGGCGACATTTATCAATATAACTACACACTTTGTGGTGAAGGATATTCTAGTCAGAATTCGCAAAGTGAGTTTTTTGGAGTGGGAGATAATACCGAGATAGATCATCTTAAAATTATCTGGCCTAGTGGGCAAGAAGAGTTGATTAATAATCTGGAAGTAGATCAATCAATTGTAGTGCGAGAAGGAGAAGGGATTGTTCTCAGCGTAGAAAAAACTCTCGAGAATGATGCCCTATTTGCTCTTTTTCCAAATCCATCTTCAACACATATTACACTCTATTATCGAACACAGACAGAGGCGTTTGCTACTATTTTCAATGTGCAAGGTCAATATATTTCAAAACAAGCCCTCTCACGAGAGAAAGAGAATTACAGATTTGACATAAGTCATCTAGCTAACGGTATCTATTTCCTTGAAGTGAGAGATAAAGAAAGTATCATAAGAAAAAAGTTTATCAAGATTGATTAAGCACATTAGATACGCTTTCGCGAAAGCGAATACCTTAAAATTTCGAGCTCCAAGCACTTGAAAACCAATAGAATCAAGAAAAAAATGCAGAAATCGTAACTCACTGATAATCAGCAGTAGCTATGTATTATATCGATAAAAATATGCATTACATCGATATTTTTAATCAATATATTAGGTTATCTCCTAAATAGTTAACTATATTAGCCCCACCAAATCCAACTTAACTATGGGAAAATTATACCTTTTTCTAACCTTATTGCTGTGCTCAAGTTTGACTGTTCTTAGTCAATGTGGCGATGTCGAGACCTTTACTGTTTGTGATATGACCATTGTTGATGGCAATGGTGATGGTACAGCAGATGGAATTATAAATCTCTACGATGAATTCTCAGCAGTAAGTGGCACCACTATTACTCCATCTGATGGAATGTGGTTTGATCCAGATTTTAACTTTGCTCTTGATGTAGTAACGGGTGACCTATTCTTGTGGGATCTCGATAGCTCTAGTGAGAATGTAACAGATTATCAATTTGAGTTCTTAAACGGTACTTCTGGCTGTCCTGATGACGTACAGTATCTCTTTAATATTGTCTTAGGACCCTATTCTGGTACTGTTGCAAATACAATGGACGGTGCAATTAACCTTCAAGTTTGTCAACCTGCGCCTCCTGCAGAATGTATGGAAACGACTAACATTGATCTTTTTCAAACAATGCTCTCAAATCCAAGTCCACATTCTAATGGAACTTGGACTTATACTGGGTCTAGCCCAAATTTTGTAGGCATAAGTGGTAATCGTTTCTTAAATGTGAATGTACCATACCAGTCTGGACCACCGCTTGTAGACGAAGAGACGTTCTCACTTGAATATACCGTCCCTGGAATATCACCTTGTGATACAGAACAAGTAACTACGGTTGTTGTATCTGTGGTGCGAGAACCATTTGCTGGTTTTCCAAATCAACTTAACATTTGTGATACAGAAATCATAGCAGGTGATTATAATGGTGATATTGATTTATTAGAAGATTCCTTTTTAGTAAATGAAAATACAGAAGGTATATGGCTAGCAGCTACAGATGATACTGGACAAATAACAGGACCTGGAGACTCTTCAATTAATCTTTTGGAGATTTATAACGATTTAGTCGCAGCTACTCCTAGATTTGGCTCACAGACTTATGAATTTCAATATTTTGTAGAAAGTAGATCTACTATTTGTGGAGACGACACGAGTACAATAGGATTTACTTTTTATGAGTCGGTACGTCCATTTATGCAAAATACCGAATTAGCTTCCTTTTGTAGTACAGATGAGACTTTAACAACCATAAACCTGTACGATTATGTCGAGTTTACAAATGAAAATGGAGTAGCTTATGATTATCCTAATGATACTTACACGAATTGGACACTTATTTCAGGACCATCTGATTTAGGTCTAGTTTCTAATACAGGGGATATAGCTACGGTAGCAGAAGATCCTAACTACACAAGTCAAGGGACTATTGATTTATCAAATCTTGACCCTACGATGGATGCTGGCACTTACGTTTTTGAATTTACTGTAGATGAAGCATATAATGCGATCGCTGAGGAGGAAGAAATTTTTAATAGTCCAGATGGTTGTACATCTACTACCAATTCTGAGCATCCTTGTGGATCACAAACAGCTCAGATTACAATAGTAATCACAAATCCTAATTATGCAGGTGAAAACACCGAAGGATTAGCCTTTTGTGAATCAGATGCACCACTAACGCTTACAGATTTATTAGAAACTGATGGGAACCAAACAGTGTATGTTGGACCGCAAGGCACGTGGACAGATCTTGATACGGGATTAGTGATATCAAATGACTTTATAATTCCAGAAATTACAGGAGGTTCTCAAGATTTCAATTTTATTTATAACACGACAACAGGAGCTGCAAACTGTGAAGATAGTGCTACACTAAGTTTTACTGTTTTTGAACAATATGATGCTGGAGAAGATGCAGATGTGACTATTTGCCCTAATGAAAGTCCAGTAGATTTATTTACACTATTAGGTGGTAATCCAGATGTGAATGGTAACTGGGTAGGACCTGACGGTTATTCTAGTGATACTAATGAAGCTATTTTTGATCCAAGTGTAAACACAGAAGGGGCTTACATTTATACGGTGCCAGAAAATGGTGAGTGTGAAGCACAAAGTGCCACTATTACTGTTTCTCTAGGGGAAATATTATATCCTGGTGAAAACACACAAGATGTAGAGCTATGTTTAAATGATATCGCAAACCCCATTGACCTCATAAGTCTTCTTAACACGAATGGTGTAGATACTGTTTATTCTGGACCAGAAGGGGTTTGGACTGATACTGCAACGGGAGATCCTATTGTTAACCCATTTACAGTGCCTGAAGTGGATGGTCAACAGAATTTCGATTTTGCGTATACTACGACATCGGTAGATGGATGTGTATCACAGGCAACGTTATCGTTTACAGTTTATGAGCAGAATAGTGCAGGCACAAGCGCTACGTATGAGACTTGTGAAGATGGAGCCATAATTGATCTCTTTACTTTATTAACTGATGATCCAGACACCAATGGAGTTTGGTCAGGACCTAATGGATTTACTACAGTCGATAATAGTGCTCTTTTTGATCCATCGATTAATGTAGAAGGCGTTTACACCTATACGGTACCTGCAAATGGAGTTTGTAATGAGGACACAGCAACAGTTACGGTTAACTTTTTAGCTGGGCTCTATGCGGGTGAGGATACAGCTGGAGTAGAACTATGTGTAGAAGACATAACGAATCCAATAGATTTAATCACCCTTTTAAACACCAATGGCGTAGATACTGTTTATACGGGGCCTGAAGGAGTATGGACTGATACAGCCACAGGAAATGTGATAACGAATCCATTCGATTTTGGCGTTGTTAATGATCAGCAGACATTTGATTTTACATATACAACAACATCTGATGAGGGTTGTGGAGACACTGCCACTTTGAACTTTACAATCTTTGAAGAAGGTAATGCTGGTGTGGGAACAACTTATGAGACTTGTGAAGATGGTGTTGCTATTGACCTTTTCTCTCTACTTACTGACAATCCTGACACAAATGGTACCTGGACAGGTCCAGAAGGATATACTTCTGCAAATAATACTGCTTTGTTTGATCCAGCAATCAATGCTCAAGGTGATTATATTTATACGGTCCCAGCAAATGGAGCTTGTTCTGAAGTAAGCGCAACTATAACCGTAATCTTTTTTGAAAATAACTATGCAGGAGAAGATACTACTGGTGTGGAGTTATGCGATGAGATTATTGGAAATCCAATTGATCTAATAACACTATTAAATACGAATGGTATAGATACAATATACACTGGACCTCAGGGAGTATGGACTGATACTGCTACTGGAAATGTTGTAGCAAACCCGTTTGCAGTACCTGCGATAACTGAGGAGCAAACATTCAACTTTACGTATACCACAACTACAGACAACGGCTGTGGTGATACATCTACTTTGAGTTTTACGGTTTTTGAAAGTGGAAATGCTGGGACAAGTGCCACGTATGAAACTTGTGAAGATGGAGCGGTAATTAATCTATTTACTCTTCTTGGAGGTAGTCCAGATACCTCTGGAACTTGGTCTGGACCTGATGGGTACGTGACAGCCAATAATACTGCCACGTACGATCCAAGTATAAATAATGAAGGAGATTATATCTATACAGTTCCTGCGAACGGGGCTTGTCCGGTGATAACTGCAACCATTACAGTTATATATTTTGATACTAATTATGCTGGAGAAGACACCGCAGGTGTCGAGGTCTGTGAGTCGGTTGCAACTATAGATTTAATTAGTTTATTGGAGGATAATGGTATAGATACAATTTATACAGGACCAGAAGGACAGTTTACGGATACCTCCTCTGGTAATACTGTAATAAATCCGTTTACAATTCCAGAAATAGATGGAATGCAAACATTTAATTTCATTTATACGACTACCACTTCGAATGGTTGTGGCGATGAAGCAACGTTAAGCTTTACTGTTTTTGAACAAGAAAGCGCCGGTGAAAATGCGGCTATAGCCATCTGTGAAGACAATGCACCTTTTAATTTATTTGATGTTTTAAATGGTTCTCCAGACAGCTCGGGAACTTGGGTAGGACCTGAAGGATATACATCTTCCTCAAATTTGGGAACTATAGACCCTTCAATAGCAATCAGTGGTGATTATATATACACAATTGCTGCAAATGGCGCTTGTGAAGAAACATCTGCCACTGTAAGCTTAACGATAGTTCAAGTATCAAATGCTGGTAATGATGTTGATACATTTTTATGTCCAGGTAATTATACAACATCATTATTTGATTTATTATCGGTAGACGCGGGAATTGATGGTGAATTTATAAACCTCGATACTTCTCAACCTGTTATAGATGGACTACTTAACGTAGGAGACTTAGGAACTGGTGATTTTTCATATCTATATGTGATTACTAACGATACGTGTGGTGATGATGATTCTACCATAACCATAAGTATCAGTGAAGTCCCAGAGCCTACTGTAGAGGCACCGATACCGTATTGTATCAATGAAGGTATCACCCTAGATGATCTAGAAGTCACTGGAGCAAATAATTTTGTTTGGTACGCTTTCGCGGAAGCGGGAGAACCTTTACCACTTGCCACACTACTAGTCACTAACACGACATATTATGTAAGTGCGGTAGATCAAAATGGTTGTGAGTCTAATCGTGTTCCATACGTTGCAAATATTCTATCTCTTGACAATGGAAGTTGTCAAATAATCTCTGACGGTGTTTCTGATAATGGGGACGGTCAAAATGACTTTTTAGAACTTGGAACACTTCCAGATGTTTTTCCAAATTTTGACATCCAAATCTTTAATAGATATGGAACAATCGTTTATCGTGGTAATAGAAATACCCCATTATTTGATGGTAGTTCTAATACCGGGTCAGGTTTAGGTGATCAACTGCCTACTGGGGTATATTTCTACATCTTTTATCCTAATGATGTAAACTCCCAACCTATAGACGGAACATTTTATTTAAGTAGATAATCAATTAAAAAGTAAAAGCGATGAAAATCCAACTATTCATACTAGCGGCACTTTGTAGTTTATCTACGTTTGCCCAGCAAGAACCTCAATACACACAGTATATGTACAATCAAGGCGTGGTTAATCCTGCCTATATGATTAATGAACCAGGACTAATTAGAGTAGGTAGTTTATACCGCTCGCAGTGGGTAGGCCTAGACGGTGCTCCTACTACAGCAAATGTCTTTGCTAATATTCCTTTGAATGAGCGTGTAGAATTAGGAGTAAATTATGTGAATGATCAAATAGGTAATGTGCTTACCACAAATCAATTTAATGTAAACTTTGCTTATAGAATTAATGTAGGAGAAGAGACTAACCTGTCCTTTGGTCTTAAACTAGGTGTAGATAACCAAAGCTTAGATTTTACAGGTCAAAATGTAGGTGGAGACGAAGCTTTCCAAAATGGACAGACAACAGCGCTGGATGTCGGCGCTGGAGTTTTCCTCTTCAAAGAGAACTATTACTTAGGACTTAGTTCACCTAGTGTACTGCCTTACAAAATTGAAAATAATTTTGATGGCGACGGCTCCTCGATATTATTTAAAAAAGACCCAACGGCTTACTTTATAGCGGGTTATGTTTATGAGGTAAGCGATATGCTCAAAATCAAACCTTCTGGTGTTGCAAAGTGGGTGAGTGGCGCACCACTCACATATGACCTTTCCTTAAATGCGATGTATGCAGATCAATTTGAACTTGGCGTTTCTTATAGACATCAAGATGCTATTGCCGCATTAGCCGGATTTAATATTACAAATAGTTTGAAATTAGGGTATAGCTATGACTTTAGCGTGAGTGACTTAAACCGCTTTAATAATGGTAGTCACGAGATTGTATTATTATACACATTTGATTTATTAGGATTACAAAAACGCTATATCTCACCAAGATTTTATTAAGATGAAAAATATATATACACTTCTAATAGCTCTTTTACTTAGTAATATTTCCCTTGCGCAAGTACAAAAAGGTGATCGCTTTTTTAATAAGGGTGATTATGAGCGCGCTGCAGAATATTATGTGAATGCGCTTAAGCGAAATAATTCTAAAGAAAACTTAGGTAAAGTAATTGATGCCTATTATCTCGATCAAGATTATAGAAATGCCTCTATATATCTCAATCAGCTAGTTGGAGAACGTTATAATGATGCAGATCGTTCTTATGATAATGAGTTTAACTTTAAAATGTACCACGTGCTTAACGCCACGGTAAGCTCAGATAAGGTGATTGACTATCTGGACCTTTACTATCAGAATAGAGGAGAAGAGTTTGATAAGGAGGCAGCTCTAGCGCAAATAAAAGAATTAAGAAAGCGTAACCCAAAATTTGATGCTACAAAAAGCAATATAAGCTCAGAGGCAGACGACTTTGGACCTGTAAGAGTTGGGGACAGCGTATTTTTTGTTTCAGATAGGTTAAATGACGATGTCTTGAGAACTTTATTTGCTAAACGTTTTAAGACCACCCAAAGACCATTTCTTGACATTTACGGAGTACGAGTAAATGGTAAAAATGAATTAGCTGGTGAGGCAGTGCGGTTAGGGCAAGGTGTCAATTCACCATTACATGATGGTAATCTTAGTTTTAGTGCAAATGGGGATGAAATGTATCTATCTCGCAGCGCCTATGAAAACGGAGATAGTGGTAAAATTTTTGATGAAGAAGGTACAAATCGCGTCCACTTATATAAATCTGTGAGAATAGACGGTATATGGCGAGAGGCAGAGCGCCTACCATTTGTAAATGAAAACTACTCCTATATGCATCCTAGTTTAACACGGGATGGGAAACGACTTTATTTTTCTTCAGATATGGAAGGTGGTCTGGGAGGATTTGATATCTACTATGTTCCTGTACGACTCGATGGAACGTATGGAACACCGGTAAACTTAGGTCCTACTGTTAATACACCACATAGAGAACAATTTCCGTTTGTTGCAGATTCTGGTGACTTATATTTTGCAACAGATGGTAGATTAGGTTTAGGGCTTCTGGACATATTTGTTGCTCCCTTAACTGTAAAAGGGTTTACACAACCTATTAATTTAGGCGCCCCTATTAATTCACGATATGATGATTTTAGCCTTAGTTATTATAACAATAATGAAGGGTTGTATGCAACAAATCGTAATGGAACAGATGATGATATTTACAGCTTTATCCAAACAGGTGAAATAATACCGAGGACATTTGAGACGCAGTTTGAAATAAGAGATTCTGAGACAGATGAGCTCATTACAGATGCGGCAATACAGATCTTAGGGTATCAGGGTAAAGAAATTTTTGCAGATAGAAAATCTGAAGCTACCCCCTTTAATGTACCACTAGCGGTAGATGATTATACATTTATAGCGAGCGGCGATAATTATAAAGAAGAGCGTATGTCTATAGAGATACGCGGTAAGCAAAGTGCTCCTTACGTGATTAAGGTAGATCGCATATTTACAGATTCTGAACTGTCACTAATCAAAGAGAAAAATTTACCTAAAGATTTAAAAGAAAAGGATCCAAGCCGTTTTGACTTATTGACAGATGCACAAGCACCCCAAGTGGTAGAAAAGGATGGGAAATTATACATAGATGTTGCGCCTATTTATTTTGACTTTGACTTGTATAAAATACGTGAGGATTCAAAAATAACTTTAAATGAGCTAGCAGATAAGCTGGTAAAATATGAGCGTATAAAGATTAAAATACGTTCGCATACAGATAGTCGCGGTCCAGAAGAATATAACATCCCGCTATCTGAGAAAAGAGCAAAAAGTACTTTTGACTATTTAGTTGCTAAAGGAATCTCGCCAGATCGTATTCAGTATCAAGGGTATGGTAATACAATGCCAGTAATAGATTGTCCTCCAGGAAAATGTACTGAGGCAGATCATCAACTCAACAGAAGGAGTGAGTTTGAGATTATAGGGTATTAATTTATAAATCGGCATCGTTATAGATGCCGATTTTTTTGCTTTCGCGAAAGCGTAATAACGTCCTTATACTGCTAGACTGAGATCATTAATAAAGGGAACGTAGACCTCATGTTTTCCTTTAAAAACTTGTAATTGCAGTCTTGAACCAAAGAGATCGTTGCCTTTAAGTTGTTGTTCTGTCTTTCGAGCCTCTGTGATATATTCATCCTGATCGCCGTAAAGGTAGGTTACAGGTGTTGTGGCTGGCAGGAAGTTAAAATCTGCAGGTGTCAATTCTTGAGGGATAGCACCGCTATGTAGTAGAAGATAGTCACATACTATCTTTCTGGAAGCCATCCATCTTGAGATGATAGATACGCCTTGTGAATATCCCATAAAGATAATCTTACGACCAGCTAGGGAGCGTTTTGCGCTTTCTGCTTCCCAGACAGCGTCAAGATAGTTAAAGACATTTTCCTTTTCGGTTTCGGTATTTTCCTTAGTGAGCCAGCTCGCACCTACGTATTTGAACTTCTTATCCTGATAATATTTGCTAGGTGCTTGTGGAGCAATGACAAAATTCTTTTTTGGGTCTAATTGCTCAAAATATTTTATGAAGTACTTTGTAAGATAACCCATTCCGTGGAGTACAAACCATACATTTTCTGTAGTATCACTTAGTGAGTTTAGGGTAGAGTATGTATTGGTGTGGGTGTAGGAGACATTATGTTCAATCATGTATGCTTTATTCTATATGATACGTATTTGCTACTTTAAATTTATTGCAAAAAAAAAACCACTAGCTAAAGTGGTTTACTATATTTTAATGGGAAACTATATATTAATCCCAACAGGAAGAAGCTTTTTATATTTACGCCTATTTGAACGCATAAACTTTGCAATCTCTGGACTCGTAGGTACAAGATTAATCTCTCTATCACGTACTTCATTAAATACGGCAATTATAAATTCATTCATACGATCTTCTGTACCTTCTGGCATAAATATTTTAGTTAGAAATATTTTACGCTCTTGAAGAGAATATTCCATTTTTGCCATTTTACCGTCAAAGGTAGCTTCAAACTGTCTTAGAAACTCATTATCTGTCAATTCTACTGCTGTCGTCGTTTCCATATATTTTTAAAAAGTATTAATGTATTTGTACAATTATTAACGAGTTAAGTAAAAATCTCTCTTTAGTTTTGAATGAAATTTTGGTACGTGTCGCGTATTAATAAAAGATTATGTTTTTCTTAATAAGAAAGTCTTGCAAATGTATGGAAAATTCCCGAAATAGAGCCTGTTACGTATGTTAAACCCTTATATCTAAGTGAGATGATGCACGTCTATTTGATGCCAGGGATGGCCGCAAACCCCTCCATCTTTGAGCATATTAAATTACCCGATTCACAGTATAGCATTCATTTGTTAGAATGGATACTCCCAACATCTCAAGAGTCATTAGAGGCTTATGCGTTGAGAATGTGTGACTATGTAAAGCATCAAGATATTGTACTAGTAGGCGTAAGTTTTGGTGGGGTTTTAGTTCAAGAAATGGCAAAACATACTACAGTAAAAAAACTCATAATCGTAAGTAGTGTGAAGAGCAAGTATGAGTTACCTAGGAGAATGAAGCTTTCGCGAAAGCTAAAACTATATAAAGTTCTACCTACACGATTAATTGAAGATATAGACAAGCTCGCCAAATATGCATTTGGAGAGACTATTAAAAATAGGGTAGAACTCTATAAAAAATATCTCTCTATGAACGATAGGAGATATTTGAGTTGGGCCATAAAGGAGATGGTGTGCTGGGACCAAGAAAATCCCCCAGAAAACATTATTCACATACACGGTACAAATGATAATGTGTTTCCTATAAAATACATTGATAAAGTAATTGAGATTAAAGGCGGTACGCATATAATGGTACTTACCAAAGCAAAATGGTTCAATGAAAACCTACCGCAACTTATTGAAAATGATTAAATTAGTAATAATAGTAAAAGCAACATGAAAATGATAAAGAAAATAATAGCAGGTGTCGCAGTTGTAGCAATCGCAGGTCTTGTAGTAAACTCAGCACAGGCTCCAGATAATATTGAAACCAAAGAGTTAGATAATGAAAAAGTAGCCTCTAGAAAGCTACTCAATGATTATAATGTATATGCGATCCCAATGCCAGAAAGTCTAAACTTTGCAGGTGAGCCTGTACCTGTAGAAAACCCAGATATTAAAGAGCGTATGGATCGTGAGCTACTTGTTAATACCTACTGGCAGTCTAATGCATTACTATTATTTAAAAGAGCTCATAAATATTTTCCTATAATCGAACCTATACTAAAGGAAGAAGGGGTCCCAGACGATTTGAAATACCTCGCAGTGATTGAGAGTGGATTAACACAAGCGGTCTCACCAGCAAGAGCGACAGGATTCTGGCAAATTCTAAAAGCGACGGGCAAGGAATATGGCTTAGAGGTAAATGATAATGTAGATGAACGATATCACGTTGAAAAGTCAACGCGAGCTGCCTGTGAATATCTAAAAAAGTCTAAAGAGCGTTTTGGAAACTGGACAGCCGCCGCTGCCGCCTATAATGCAGGTAATTATGGTGTATCGAGAAGATTTGAAGAACAAAATGTAAATGATTATTATGATTTGCTCTTAGGAGAGGAAACTGGACGCTATGTTTTTAGAATTATAGCTTTAAAGGAAATTCTTAAAAACCCAAAAAAATACGGATTTAACTTCACAGAAGATGATCTTTATACAGCCGTACCTACTTACAAAGTTGAGGTGGATACTGCAGTGACAGATTTTGTAAAATTTGCCGAAAGATTCAATATTAATTACAAGCTACTTAAGCTACACAATCCTTGGTTGAGAGAAATGAAGCTTAATAACAAATCAAGAAAGAAATACTACATTGAGATCCCGGAGGAAGGGTATTATTCTTTAGGTAAATAGTAATACTCAATTAAGATTAGAGAGAGTCAAAACTGTTTTGGCTCTTTTTTTTATTTCATCTCAAATACAAAAGAGTATTTTTATAAAAATTCAAATTCAAAGATGAACGCAACTGTAATAATAGCATTAATTGTAATTGGTCTTCTTGCTGGAATTCTGAGCGGTATTATGGGAGTAGGTGGAGGAGTTGTGATGATACCACTTATGATTCTGTTATTAGGATTTAATCAACATCAAGCTCAGGGTACAAGTCTTGCAGTTCTTGCAGTTCCTGTAACATTTCTAGCAGCATATAATTATTATAACGCCGGCTTTGTAAATTGGAAATATGCGGCTCTCATCGCTGTCTTCTTCGTAATTGGTGGGTTTGCTGGGTCAAAACTTGCGGTAAACCTTGATCAAAAGACGCTCAAAAGGATTTTTGGAGGGATTTTACTTATTATCTCTATAAAAATGCTGTGGGGTAAGTAACTATTTATTTATAACAATAGGAGCATCGCTCAAGCGTTTTTGATTAAAAAGCAACTCTGTAATCATTTTCCTATAGAACTCCACATTTTCAAGAGTAGATGATTCTTCATCTTGTGATAGTTTATTAGATTTTCTTCTTTTGATATTAATAATTTCCTTATCTGTAGTAAGTGTGTAGGCTAGAGGTAGGCCTAAAGAATGCTTTAAATTCTTAATAGTAAGAGAGTAGTTATTTTCTGCATCATCTACGTAGAGAATATCTATGTTACGATGATAGCCTTTAGCGAGCCTTTTCACATCCTTATGATTTCCCCAGAAAAGAATGGCTATTTCAAGTTCACTACTATATTGTTTGATTAGGGAGTTAAGAGCCTCTTGTTCTCCTTTGCTATCGATGCGCCAGGAAGAATTAGTGATTAAAAGTAAAGGTTTCTCAAAACTAGAAAGTGCTATTTCTTTTTTTGACAAGTTTTTTACTTGAAAATTATTCATGAGAGCACCGCAAATTTTATCTTCTACCAGCTGATCAAAAAGGGTCTTAACTTTATCTTGTTCTAGATTTCTAATTGCTTCCTCTGCTTGTAGAAGGTAGGCCGGTAAATACGCATCTAGGGCTTCTGAGAAAAACATTTGACTGTTTTGTGATGTCAAGTTTAAACTTGTGAGTAATACGAGTAGTTGTAATAATCTTCCCATAGATCATTGATTTGGTACAATCAAAGGTAACTTTTGAAGGAATATGAAAACATTTTTTTCGTTCAGTTACAGAGATATCGGGTCAAATGGTAAGAAAATGTGCAATATCTGGATCAAAAAATGTCATTTTTGCAATAAAAACGCTGATTTTTGATAATTTATACGCTTTCGCGAAAGCGTAAGAAATCAGAATACGCTACCCATCTTTTGAGGGACGTTTTAAAATTTTAGACTTCTTTTGTTTAGATGTCGTATTTTGAAGGATTTGTCCTGCTTTTTGATTGCGTTCTATTAGCGCTTCGCGTTCCCGTCTGCTTTGATCATCTGGTGTTTCATTTTTATAGATGGGAGCATTTTCATCCTTGTTTTCTAAGGTGCCTTTTAGAATATCAGAGTTTTTTGATAGTGACTCAGGCTCAATATCGCTAGGCGTTGTAAAAAAACCTTCTTCAATGTCCGGTAAAGGAATCCCTTGAATTTTTGTGAGTATAAAGGGAGCCTCACCTTTAAAAATATCTTCTTTGCTAAGCAGCCGTTCATCCCCGCGCCAGTTAAAGCCTTCAAATGTTTGTGGTTCATTTAAAAACTGAGATTCTGGAAATATGGTGCCTCCTGGACTTTTGAGCTTGATAATCTCATCTATGGTGTTGTCAAAAAATGTTATTTCAATACGTGCAGATTTACCTCTATCTATACCTGTAAGATCTCCATTTTCCTCACGCATATACATTATAGTCTCTGCGTTATTTACAATATCTACTTGTTTCAACTGATTATCATCATCAAAAAAGCCAAACAATTTTTGCCCCTTCACTTGATTGAAACCAGAGATGGTATCCTTTTGAGCGATAAAAGCATTGTCAAATACTTTTAAAGAGTCTACCTTTTCTGTCTCGATATTATTAATAAGGTGGATGCTGTCTCCTGTAATCTGGCTTTCTTCACTCCATAAAATGGGTTTACCTATCATCTGAGTCAGACCAGATCGCTGGTTGCTATGTAAAGAGTCACTTTTACCACTCAAATTACTCTTATAAAGTTTTACATTTTTAAAAGCTCTCATTACCCTATTTTCTGGCTTACCGGTAAGTAATAATTTGTCACCGTGCACATAAACGGAATCATTGTCTTCTACGGTGATGGCAACGGCTCGTTGAGTGATAAGTACAGAATCCTTATCTCTATAAACCTCTGCATAGTGGCCTCTCACAAGGCTACGGTTGAGTGTATCTAAAACTTTAATATTATTTGTGGCACTGGCAAAATTACGTATACGATTAAAATATAGACTATCGCCGTACACTTGCCTATTGTCATAATCTATTCTTGAGTTTTTTACAAAATACCCATAGTCATTTGCAGTGTCATAAAAGCCCCGCTCACAATACACTTTAGAGGTTTTACTTGTAATAGTCGTAGGACCGTATAAATAAGCGTGCTCAGGAATGCTATAAAAATCAAGCTGCTCACTATTAATAACATACTCAGGATTAGTAACGACAACATTATTAATAAAGGAGATCTTGTCTTGTTCTATAAAATAGCGACCCACTCGGCTTGTAATCTTGCTATTAGGAGAGGTCACTACGCCACCAGTACGGTAATAGGCCTGTTGGGTCAGTCTATTAAAATACATGGTATCTGTAGTTACTGTAGTCGTATCCTTTTTGAGAAATACGTCTCCTGCAGCATAGGCAAATTTTGTGTTACCATTGTATTCTATATAACGACCCCGCATTGAGATCGAGTCACCTTGTTTCAAACGTACATTTCTATATGCCTTTACAAAATTTTCATCCTTATAAAAAAAAGCAAGATCGCACCACATCTCTGCTCCCTCGTGTTGTATATATACTTGCTTGTCAGATTTTTGAAAGATGATAGCACCTGGAAACTCCTCTTCATTTATACGCTCAATATCAGATTCAATTAGAATTTCTTTAGGTTGAGTTTGTTGCGCTTTCGCGAAAGCGGTAACTCCTAAAAAAGCAATTAAAAGTATAGAATGAATATTCTTCATAGTTTGTAAAAGTAATTAAATAAGCCGCCTTCTTATAATCACGGGAGTAAGCTCTATAAACTACAAAACCCTCAAAATAGTGCTTTGAAGGTTTTGAATTATACTGATAACGTCTTTCTATCTTAAAATAGTCTGCGTTCTATCTGGACCTACAGATACTATCTTGATAGGAGTCTCTAGCTCTTTTTCTAGGTAGTCTATGTAGTCGTTAAGTTCTTGAGGTAATTGATCTGCCTCAGTCAAACCTGTAAGGTCTTCAGACCATCCTGGCATTTCTTTATAAACCACTTCAACATTTTCTGGTTCTATGTTATATGGAAGATGTTCAATTGTTTCACCCTTGTATTTATAAGCAGTACATACCTTTAAGGTTTTAAAACCAGAAAGTACATCACCCTTCATCATCATAAGTTGCGTTACCCCATTTACGCGCACGGCATATTTGAGTGCTACAAGATCTAGCCATCCACAACGACGCGGGCGACCGGTAGTTGCACCAAACTCATTACCCACACGTCCCATAGTCTCACCATCTTCATCAAATAGTTCTGTAGGGAATGGACCTGATCCTACACGAGTTGTATAAGCTTTAAAGATCCCAAAAACTTCACCTATCTGACTAGGTGCGACACCTAATCCAGTACAAGCTCCAGCTGCCGTAGTATTTGAAGAGGTGACGTAAGGATATGTGCCAAAGTCTATATCTAACAAGGAGCCTTGTGCTCCTTCTGCAAGAATAGATTTTCCTGATTTCTGTGCTTGGTATAAATACTCTTCTGAGTCTATAAACTTCAAGGTTTTTAAGGTCTTGATGGCTGCAAAAAATTCTGACTCCAGCTCCTCGAGATTATAGTCTATTTTTGCGTCATAAAAGTCTATCATTGAGATATGCTTATCTCGTAGTGTTTTATATCTGTCTTTCCAGTCTGCCAGTTCTAGATCTCCTACACGTATCCCGTTACGACCTGTTTTATCCATATAAGTAGGTCCAATCCCTTTAAGTGTAGAACCTATTTTTGCTTTTCCCTTAGACGCTTCAGAAGCGGCATCGAGTAGGCGGTGGGTAGGCAGAATTAAATGTGCTTTACGAGAAATCATCATCTTAGATACATAATCTAAGCCTTCAAATTTATCGAGATTTTGAAGTTCTTTTTTGAAAATAACGGGATCAATCACAACGCCATTCCCAATAACATTCATCGCATTGTCGTGAAAAATACCAGAAGGAATAGTGTGTAATACGTGTTTTATTCCATCAAATTCAAGAGTATGTCCAGCATTGGGGCCTCCTTGAAATCGTGCTATAATATCGTAGTCCTTAGTTAAAACGTCTACAATTTTTCCCTTTCCTTCATCGCCCCATTGGAGCCCAAGTAGTAAATCTACAGCCATTAGTGTATTAGTTAGTGGTGTTTTTCTTTCCGTAAAAATATAGTGAATGCTTGTCTATGGTGATATCAAAAACTTCTTCAATAGTTTTTTTGATAGACTGTATGCGAGGATCGCAAAATTCTATTACCTCTCCAGTATCTGTGAGTATAACGTGGTCGTGCTGTTTGTCAAAATATGATTTCTCATATTGAGCTTGATTATTTCCAAACTGATGCTTTCGCACAAGTCCGCACTCGAGAAGTAATTCTATGGTATTATATAAAGTAGCCCTGCTTACGCGATAATTTTTATTTTTCATACTAATGTAGAGCGTCTCAATATCAAAGTGCTCTTCATTATCGTAAATTTCTTGTAAGATAGCAAAACGCTCAGGTGTTTTTCGGTGGCCTTTTTCTTCTAGATAGGCTGTAAAAACGCCTTTTACAACGTCTTGATCTTTGTTGATTGTAGCTTTTAATGGCATCTCTTATAGTAAAGGACGAATTTACGGATTTATACTCGAGTCACTTGATCAATACCGTCTATTTTTTTGAGATTTTCTATTAAGGTTTTCAACAACTCATTGTTTCTCACAACTACCGTGATGCGTCCTTTGAAAACGCCACCTTGCGTTGTAAAATTGATCCCTTTAATATCAACGTGTAAGTGATTTGAAATCTCTGCAGTAACAGTATTTACTAGTCCTAGATTATCTATACCTGTAAGAACAATATCAGTTTGATACCCAGTATCTGTTGAGTCTACCCATTTTGCTTTAATAATCCTGTAGGCATAATTGCTGCGCATAGAGATAGCGTTAGGGCAATTGTTTTTGTGAACCTTTATTCCATCATTAATAGTGGTAAATCCAAAAACTGGATCCCCAGGGATTGGACTACAACACTTAGCAAATGAATAATCTAACTTTTGATCTTCAGGTCCAAAAACAAGGGAATCATAATTATTTGTGATTTCATCCTTATCGACATCTGGAGGATTATTAGGCTTTCTTATCTTACTTTTTATAAAGGACATTAAAGCATTACTACGTTGCGCAGCAAATTCTTTAATCATTTTGTTGTTAATAGTGCCGTTACCTATGCGATAAAAAAGATCTAAACTTGTGTTGAGTTTAAAATAAGAGACTAGTTCATTTATCGTTTTCTCGTTAAGAGGTATTTTTTGAGACTTAAGTTTTCGTGTTAATATTGCTTTACCATCATCTGCAAGTTCTTTCTTTTCATCTTTTAAAGATGATTTGATTTTTGCCCGAGCTCTTGCCGTGGTTGCATAATCCAACCAGTTATTTGTAGGATGTGCAGAGTCAGATGTTATAATTTCTACTTGATCGCCACTTTTAAGCTCGTGACTAAGGGGTACAAGTTTGCCATTTACTCGAGCGCCACGTGTATGCAAGCCTACTTCTGTATGGACGCTAAAAGCAAAATCTAAAGGTGTAGCTCCCTTGGGTAGTGATTTTAGCTCTCCTTGAGGAGTAAAGACAAATATCTCTTTATTATATAAATTAAGTTTAAAATTTTCAACAAAGTCTACTGCATTTTGATCTGGGTTTTCTAGTGCTTCTTGTAGTCTATTAATCCAGTCATCTAGGCTTGAATCTCCATCGTCACCTTGTTTATATTTAAAATGAGCAGCATACCCTTTTTCTGCAATTTCATTCATACGATCAGAGCGTATTTGAACCTCTACCCACCGACCTTTCAGTCCCATAACCGTAATATGTAATGCCTCATAACCCGTAGACTTAGGTGAGGAGATCCAATCTCTTAATCGAGTCGGGTTAGGTCTAAAGTGATCTGTAACAATGGAGTATATTTTCCAAGCGAGAAACTTCTCATTTGCCTTGTCGCTTTTGTAAATGATTCTAATGGCAAATTTATCATAGACCTCGTCAAAGGTTACTCCTTGGGCTAAAATCTTGCGGCGTATACTATATATAGACTTAGGTCGACCTTTAATTTCATAGTTGAGGCCCTCTTCATCTAGAGAATCTTCTATTACCTTTTTAAATTCTTGAATATAAGCATCTTGCTGGGCTTTGCTTTCGGTTATTTTACTAGAGATATCTTTGTATACTTCAGGCTCTGTGTACTTTAAACTTAAGTCTTCTAGTTCTGTTTTAATATTATATAACCCCATTCTATGCGCAAGTGGCGCATAGATGTAAAGCGTTTCGCTAGAAATTTTTGCTTGCTTATCTGGTCGCATTGCATCCATCGTTTGCATATTATGTAAACGATCTGCTATTTTAATAATGATTACTCTAGGATCATCATTTATAGTAAGGAGCATTTTTCTAAAATTCTCTGCTTGTAAGGATACATCTCGATCTTTTTTTAAGCTGGAAATTTTAGTAAGTCCGTCGACTATGCGAGCTACTGTCTCGCCAAACATCTGTTCAAGGTCTGCGAGGGTGTAATCTGTGTCTTCTACTACATCGTGTAAAAGTGCACTTGCGATAGAAGTTGCATCAAGGCCAATCTCGCTTGCAACAATTTGAGCTACAGCCAGGGGGTGAAAAATATAAGCTTCACCAGACTTACGGCGTTGTGATTTATGGGCATCTACGGCTACATCAAACGCTTTACGTATCATTTTTTTATCAGCACTAGATAGTGTTTGATAACTAATGCGTAAGAGTTTTTTATACTGCCTTGCTAGCTCTTTGTTTTCGGCTTCTATAAATTCTGCGGTTACCTCCATAGTACATACTAAAAGTACTATTTTCTGAGAAATCAACAGCACATTTCAAGCAGTTCTTAAATGGGAAATTTTGTCCCTCTTTTGCAAGCTATAATTTTTAGATACCGCTTTCGCGAAAGCGCAACCTATAAGATTTCCTCGTGTTCATCAAAGTATTTCTTGGGAGGTAAAATAGCTATCTTCGCTTTAAAATTGTATCGATGAGTATATTTTACATTTTGATAGGTCTGGTTCTACTTGTGGTGGGCGGGGAGTTTTTGGTAAGATCTTCCGTGGGTTTGTCCTTCAAGCTCAATTTATCAAAAATGGTGATTGGTCTTACGGTAGTTTCTTTTGCAACATCTGCCCCAGAACTACTCGTAAGTGTGCAAGCGGCACTTGATGGCAGTTCTGATATCGCATTAGGTAATGTGATTGGTTCCAATATTGCTAATATAGGTCTTGTACTGGGCATTACTGCTGTAATATCATCACTCGCCATAGATCGTGATTTCTACAGGTTTAATTGGCCTGTAATGGTGTTTTTTTCAATAGCATTGTGGCTGTTATTGTCTAACGACAATAAACTAAACGCGACAGAGGGTGCTGGATTGCTTGCAGCTCTAGCCATTTATTTATTTTTCCTCATAAAACGTGCTCGGAAATCAAGGCAGCCTGAAAGTCTCGAGGGTGTAGATGAAGCCTTAGGGCAGGTATCATATTTTAAAATTGTCATTTGGCTACTCATAGGTGGAGCAGCGCTTTATTTAGGGTCAGAATGGCTAGTTACGGGTGCAAAAGATCTAGCCACCGCCGTTGGTATAAGTGAGTATGCGATCTCAGTAACCGTAATAGCTATTGGAACGAGTGTACCAGAGCTTGCAGCATCTGTAATTGCAGCACTTAAGAAGGAAAAAGCGATCTCCTTGGGCAATCTTATAGGTTCTAATATTTTTAATATAGCCTCCGTATTAGGTATTACTTCTCTAATAAAAGACATTAACGTAATAGATGATGCTATTTTGGGCACAAACATTTACTGGATGATAGGTTTTGCTGTGGTTCTCTTGCCATTAGCATTTATTCCTAAAACATTGGAGATAGGTAGGTTAAAGGGTTTTATTCTCGTGAGTGGTTACGCTATGTTTATCGCTCTTGCGTTTATGGCGTCTTAAACTGGAGTAACTAACTAGACGGCAAATAGGAAGGTTTATAGATGTGCGCTTTCGCGAAAGCGCAAAAAAAATGCTCAAGAGAACTTGAGCATTTTTTACATTTATATAATCAGAATTAAACCTTTGCAGTTTTTACAGTCTCTATAATACGACCTGCTACACGATATGGATCTGCATTTGATGCTGGACGACGATCTTCTAGCCATCCTTTCCAACCTTGCTCTACAGTGATAATAGGTATACGTAATGATGCTCCACGATCTGAAACTCCATAAGAGAAATCTGAAATAGAGGCAGTCTCGTGATCTCCCGTAAGACGCTGCTCATTGTGAGCTCCATAAGCCTTAATGTGTTCTTTCGTAAATGGACGGAAGGCTTCGCATATCGCTTCGTAGGTTTCTTTAGATCCACACGTTCTTAGTGTAGTATTTGAGAAGTTTGCGTGCATCCCAGATCCGTTCCAATCTCCTTTTACTGGCTTAGGATGGTATTCAATGTACCAGCCGTATTGCTCTGTAAGACGATCTAATAGGTAACGTGATACCCAGATCTCATCTCCTGCTTTTTTTGCTCCTTTTGCAAAGAGTTGATATTCCCACTGGCCAGAAGCAACCTCTTGATTAATACCTTCAAAGTTAAGTCCTGCTTCTATACAAAGATCTGCGTGCTCCTCTACAAAATCACGACCGTGTGTATGACGTCCCCCTACAGAACAGTAATACATTCCTTGTGGTCCTGGGTAACCGCCTATTGGGAATCCTAAAGGAAGTTGTGTTTCTCTATCCATGATAAAGTATTCTTGCTCAAAGCCGAACCAGAAGTCATTATCGTTATCATCAATTTTTGCGCGATGGTTTGAAGCGTGCGGAGTGCCATCTGCACTTAAAACTTCAGTCATTACTAGATATCCATTAACACGTTGTGGATCTGGGTAGATCGCAACAGGCTTTAATAGACAATCTGAAGCACCTCCAGAAGCCTGCTTTGTAGAAGACCCATCAAAAGACCATATAGGACAATCTTCTAATTTACCGCTAAAGTCATTTACAACCTTAGTCTTACTTCTCATGTTTTGTGTGGGCTCATACCCGTCTAACCAAATGTATTCTAGTTTTGACTTGCTCATAATGGCATTTATAATTTTAGTTAACGAGGGCAAAGATAAAATATTTTTAATACTAGCTATTGATTAAAGGGGGTACTTATTAAAAATTATGTAATGTTATTAACAAGCCCTTAAATTTTAGGGGGTATGTAAAAATAACGTCATTATTTTATAAATCTCGTATCTTTACCGCCTATATGCATCATCAAAATGATGTAATAGACAATCTCAATCTTAAAATTAGTACGTACACTATGTCCAGACTTCGTTTTCAGGCACTTCAAAAAATTCAAGATAGAAAAGTTGTTTCATTTGAGACTGTGGGTAGACCTACTGAAATATTTCAATCGCACGTTTTTGTGGAGCAAACTATGCGACAGTATTTATCAAAATCGACTTTGGAAAGTATCCAATCCGCTATTAGAAAGGGAGATAATATCAATCGATTAACCGCCGATGCTATTGCGACGGGTATGAAAACCTGGGCGATAGAAAAAGGTGCAACACATTATACGCACTGGTTTCAACCACTTACGGGTGCTACAGCAGAGAAGCACGACGCTTTTTTTGAAATTACCAGTGATGGATTTGTGATTGACAAATTTGATGGAGGGCAACTTGCCCAGCAAGAGCCAGACGCCTCTAGTTTTCCTAATGGCGGTATTCGTAATACTTTTGAGGCGAGGGGTTATACGGCTTGGGACCCTACATCACCAGCATTTATTTATGACAACACCTTATGTATTCCTACAGTTTTTGTCGCTTATACAGGAGAAGCGCTAGATTACAAAACACCTCTGTTAAAAGCACTACAAGCTGTAGATAATGCAGCCACAGATGTTGCACAGTATTTTAACAAGACTGTAAATAAAGTGACTGCCACGCTAGGGTGGGAGCAGGAGTTCTTTCTCATAGATGCGTCGCTTGCCGCCGCCCGTCCCGATTTAACACTCACCGGGAGAACGTTGTTAGGTCATACAGCCGCAAAAGGGCAGCAATTGGATGATCACTATTTTGGATCCATACCCACAAGAGTTTTAGCGTATCTTAAAGAGTTAGAGAAAGAAAGCCTACAATTAGGAATACCGCTCAAAACAAGACACAATGAGGTGGCTCCTAATCAATTTGAAATGGCTCCTATTTTTGAAGAGGCAAATCTTGCTGTAGACCATAATGCCTTATTAATGGATATTATGCAGAAAATTGCACAGCGCCATCACTTCAAAGTATTATTTCACGAGAAACCTTTTCAAGGAATTAATGGAAGCGGTAAACATAACAATTGGTCGCTTGCAACAGACACAGGAGTAAATCTCCTAAGCCCTGGTAGCACCCCAATGAAAAATTTACAATTCTTAACCTTCTTTATAAATACAATCAAAGCGGTTTCAAAACACGAAGCTTTGCTTAGGGCATCTATAGCAAGTGCTGGAAATGACTATCGCTTGGGGGCAAATGAAGCGCCACCCGCCATTATTTCTGTATTTATAGG
>CAWUIT010000009.1:0-24602 GCA_963922345.1 uncultured Dokdonia sp.
GGAGACGGAATCTACGATAAAGATGACGCTTGTCCAGAAGTTGCTGGTCTTCCTGAATTTGACGGATGTCCTGATTCTGATGGTGATGGTATCCAAGATTCTAAGGATGCTTGTCCTTCTGTTTTCGGATTAGCAGAGTTTGATGGATGTCCAGATACAGATGGTGATGGTATTCCTGATCCTAAAGATGCTTGTCCTACAGTTGCTGGTATCGCTGCCTTAGGTGGTTGTCCAGATGCAGATGGTGATGGTATTAAGGATTCTGATGATGCTTGTCCTAATGAAGCTGGACCTCGTGCAAATAACGGATGTCCTTACCAAGATAAAGATGGTGATGGTGTACTTGATAAAGATGACGAATGTCCAGATGTAGCAGGTACTGTTGCAAACAACGGATGTCCAGAAGTATCTGTCGAAGTTCTTAATGATCTTAACGTACAATTTAAGAATGTACTTTTTGATTACAACAAAGCTTCTTTACGTCCAGAATCTAATGCTACATTAGATAACGTTGCTACAATTATGATGGAATACCCAAGAACTAGATTCTTAATTGAAGGGCACACTGACAGTCGTGGTAGTGACTCATATAACAAAGATCTTTCACAAAGAAGAGCTGCTTCTGTTGAGACATACTTAGAAAGCAAAGGAATTCCTTCTGATCGTTTAGAGTCTAAAGGATTTGGTGAAGAAAGACCTGTTGCTTCAAATAATACTGCTGCTGGACGTCAGGAAAATAGACGTGTAGAATTATCTATCCTTGAGCAGTAGATAAATTAAATTATTATATTTAGAAAAACGCCTCGCAATTGCGAGGCGTTTTTTATTTTTCACTATGCGTACATTTTTAGATGAAGTTTTACAGAAAGAATCAGACTTAGAGAACACAATCTTAATTGTTCCAAGCCGCAGAGCGGGCAATGTACTCTTAAAGAAAATCACATCGTTATCTTCTCATACTTCTTTTGCTCCGGAAATTTTTTCTATTGAAGAGTTTATTGAACATATCACTGGGTTAAAACCTATAAATCCTCTAGACGCGGTTCTGGCTCTTTATGAGAGCTACCTTGAAATAGTTTCTGTAGATAAGCAAGTATCATTATCGACATTTTGTGGGTGGGCTCCATCTATCCTTAGTGATTTTAATGAGATAGATAGGTATCTTTTAGATCAATCAATGATTCTTAATCATCTTAAGGATATTAAGGAAATGAGCGATCACTGGTCATCATCTAGCAGTGATATAATTGTCAATTATATAGATTTCTGGAACAATCTTTATGATATTTATTCTCGCTTTTGCCAAAAATCAATTCAAGCTGGTTCGATCCATCAAGGTTACATTTATAGAGAAGCGGCAGAAAACGTCGAACATTATCTAAATATATCTAAAAACAAAAGACATGTTTTTATAGGTTTCAACGCGCTAAACTCCGCAGAGCAACAATTAATTCAATCCATATTGGCCCAGGGTAATGCTGAGATTTTCTGGGACACAGAATTATCATTCCAGTCAAACAAATATCACGAGACCAATATTTTTATAAGTAATTATAGAACAACTTGGAAGCACTTTACATCAAATGAGTTTTATTGGTCTTTTAATAATTACGTTGATCAGAAGAATATCTCAACCTATGGATGCTCCCAGAATATATTACAGGTAAAAACGCTTGGAACTATTTTATCAAAGCTCACTAATGAAGAATGGTGTAAAACAGCTATCGTATTAGGTGATGAATCACTTCTTCTACCTATAATAAATTCTCTGCCAGATAATATTGACAAAGTAAATGTTACTATGGGGTTCCCTTTAAGTAAAACCCCAACAGCATCATTTTTCTCTAAGCTGCTTCTATTAAAGAAACAGACGTCACCCAAAGGTTATTATTATAAAGATGTTCTAGACATACTACGAGATCCACTGGTGAGGATGAGCAATTCACTTGAAGCCGAATTACTAGAGAAAGCAATCATTGAAAAGAATATAATTTACCTTACTGCAAAAAGTATAGATAATATAACAGATCAAAGTAGTGAATCGTTATTTAAACTTTTATTCTCTGAGTGGTCAGATAATATTCATCGCGCTGTACAAAACTGCATTGATATTATTGAAGAATTTCGAAAAAATATAAATTCAAAAAATGATCCTTTACAATTAGAGTTCTTGTATGGCTTCTCTGTAGCTTTTACAAAATTAAAGCACCTCACAGAATCAGAGCATCATATAAAAGATATCACAACATTAATCTATTTCTATAGAGATATTCTTTTAAGTGAGACCATTGATTTGAGAGGTGATCAAGATGAGGGATTACAGATAATGGGGGTCCTTGAGTCTCGAGTGTTAGATTTTGAAAATGTAATTATTACATCTGTAAATGAAGGCGTGTTCCCCTCTGGAAAAAGCCAAAATTCCAATATTCCATACGATCTTAAAAAATTATATCAGCTTCCTACGTATGCCGAAAAAGATGCGATCTACGCATATCACTTCTACCATCTACTGCACAGAGCAAAAAACATAGACCTTTTATATGTTACACATAGCGATGGCCTCGGAAGTAGTGAGCGAAGTAGGTTTATTCGTCAAATGGAGGAAGAAAATATTCACTCTATTAATAAATATATTGTAACACCACCAATACTTAAATCAACTTTAAAAGACATAGAAGTACAAAAGACAGAAGCTGTCATCGAAAAGCTTACTTTATTTTTTAAAAAAGGAGCCTCGCCTTCTTCATTGAGTACGTTTCTAAGAGATCCTATACTCTTTTACGAACGATATGTTTTAGGTATTAACGACAGTGATGCAGTAGAAGAGACTGTAGCAGCAAATACAATGGGAACCATTGTTCATAACGCTTTGGAAGAGTTATACAGACCTCTTGTGGGATTACAGTTAACGGTCAATCATTTAGAATCAATTTCAAAATGTATTGATAAGGAGGTCCACAAACAATTTAAAGACACGTATGGTCTTGATTACATTAATGAAGGCAAGAATAAGATCATCTACGCGATTGTTAAGCGATATTTACACAATTACATAGCTAGAGAACTAGACCTCCTTAAAAAGGGAGATAACGTGCAAATTATTTCTGTAGAGTTAGATTTAAGAGATATACAACTATCCAATAATATAACGCTCAAGGGTAAAGTTGATCTTATAGAGATCAGAAATGGCTGCTTAAATATTGTAGATTATAAAACCGGAAAAGTAGAAGGTAAACACTTAAAACTAACCAAATTTGAAGATCTCTTACAGCCAGAGGGCTCCTTTGAAAAAGCATTCCAAGTACTTATGTATGCTTATATGCTCAGTAAAGTACAGCCGCTAGAATTTCCTATACAAGCCGGAATCATTTCTTTTAAAAATTTACGTGCTGGCTTTATCCCTTTTCAATTCGATAAAAATGCTCAAATTACAGAACAAACATTAGCTGAGTTTGAAAGCGTACTAATAAAACTTATTGATCAAATACTCGATAAGTCGGTACCGTTCACTCGGGTGTAGGTATACGTTTACGCTTTCGCGAAAGCGATCTCAAATAAAAATTAAGTTTAGACGCTATAATTAATAATCTGAGAGGCTGATACCTGCAGTTTAAAAATAATCTTGGCACTAACGTTTTACTGTGGAGAATACCGGATTCGAACCGGTCACCTCTTGCCTGCCAGGCAAGCGCTCTAGCCAAATGAGCTAATCCCCCTAATTTCAATTTCCCTCCTTATGACTCCTGCACGCGCAAGATAAGAAGCGGTTTTGTGGTAAAAAATTCCTTTTTTAAAACTACGTTTTTTTCCCATAGCTTTTTAAAAAAACCACGCTTTCTACGCACCACACAAACAATATCTGGATCAAGTGATTGAAAGTGCTCAAGAACACCTTGATACGTAGTTGCGTTAGACGACGTTTTATAAGAAGCACTTATCTCTTTTAAGTCCTTAGAGACTTCACGCATCTTATCATCTGTCTCTGGAGTTTCAACGTGTAAAAGGTGAATCTCTGTCCCAAAGTGCTTTTGTAATTTTTTAAGCGGTTCTAGCTGTCGCTTTTTGTCAAAGTTTCCGTTTTTAAAAGCCATTAAAATCTGTGATGGCTCTTTAAAAGATGCATCTTCTGGTATTACTAGGGCAGGTATGTCTGTACTCTTTACAAGTTTGCCAGTCGTGTTTCCTAAATATACCTCATCGCGTACAGAGTTACTCCTAGGTGATAATACCATAAGGTCTACGGGCACATGTTTATTAAAGCGCTCTACACCATCTACAACACCGCCTTTTATGGGGTGCGCAACGACAGATACACCCTTATGATCTACGCTTTTTAAAACTTGATCTAATCTGTTTTCTGTATCTTCTTTAAGAACGGTATTTAATTTTGAAGCACTACCCGCCTTAGAAAACTCTTGAAAAACTGCAATTGCATATACATTTGCATCTACCTGCTGTGCAAGATCGATAGCATACTGAAGTGTGTTTACAGCACTTGTCGATGAGCCTATAGGAACCAGAATATTTTTCATACCGCGATTGTATTAATTATCTTTCAGCACAAAAATACTTTTTAATCTGTGATTGTACCTGCAAAAAAATCAGAAATCCCAGAGATCTTACTTCTTACACGTGCTTGTGCAAAGGAAATGATCTCGAGGAATATCTATCAGTGGAATGAGCACTACCCTACTGCCAAAGCATTTGAAAACGACATTGAGAGAGGCGAACTTTACGTCTTAAAAGAAAATGCTAGAATTATAGGCACTCTTGTCCTCTCGACCTATATGGATACAGAGTATTACGAAGTAAATTGGCTTACACCATCGGCAAGAAATCTTTATATACATAGACTTGCAGTGCATCCAGATTATCAACATCAAGGACGTGCACGAGAACTTATGGACTATGCATACGCTTTCGCGAAAGCAAAAAATTATACATCATTACGCTTAGATACGTTTTCACAGAATCCAAGAAATCTAAAGTTTTATACTTCTAGAGGCTACAAAAAGGTAGGCGAGATCTATTTTCCAAAACAAAGCACATTTCCTTTTTTCTGCTATGAACGAGTATTGTAACAACTTCTCCACAAAATAGTGCTTAGCTTTGCTGTCACTTTAAACCAACTGTTATCAGCGCGATTATAAATTCAAACATTGATATCTCCTTCAAGAGAATACAGCAGCTGGCTATTCCTGCTTTAATAGCGGGTGTTGCAGAGCCTATATTATCAAGTACAGATGCCGCCGTGGTAGGAAATATGTCTCAAAATAGTGTTGAATCTCTAGCTGCTGTGGGTATTGTAGGGTCATTTTTATCAATGCTTATTTGGATACTTGGCCAGACACGAAGTGCTATATCTACGATTATAGCTCAAAACCTAGGTGCAGGTCGTTTAGATGACATAAAAGTTTTGCCAGCGCAGGCCATATACTTCAATATATTTTTGAGCATCTTGATGCTCGCTGGAACTTATTTTTTTGTTGAAGAGATTTTTACCCTACTCAATGCTCGCGGTCTAGTTCTTTCATTGAGTATAGACTATTATAATATTAGAGTTTGGGGGTTTCCACTTACGCTATTTACGTTTGCTGTGTTTGGCATATTTAGAGGGTTACAAAATACTTTTTGGCCTATGATTGTTGCTATAATTGGCGCATCATTAAATATCCTTCTTGATTTTATTCTGGTGTATGGTGTTGAGGGGTGGATAGAACCCTTAGGTGTCAAAGGTGCCGCCTGGGCCAGTTTAATAGCTCAAGGAGTTATGGCGTTACTTGCGCTCATCTTACTGAGAGTTAAAACTAAGGTCTCGCTTAAACTGGAATTCCCATTACATCCAGAAATTAAAAGGCTGATCTCTATGAGTTTAAATCTTTTTGTACGATCCTTCTCTCTCAATATCGCACTTGTCCTTGCCGTAAGAGAAGCAACCGCCATAAGTGATGAGACTGTTGCTGCTCATACGATTGCGGCAAACATATGGTTATTTACTGCTTTTTTTCTAGATGGGTATGGTGCTGCTGGTAACCTATTAAGCGGGAGACTCCTTGGTGCGGGAGACTATTCAAATTTATGGAGACTTACTAAAAAAATTGTTCGGTATAATTTACTCGTGGCGCTATTTTTAGTAGTTATATGCGCTGTACTTTATAAGCCATTGGGATTGCTCTTTAGTAATGAAGCAACTGTACTCTCGGTATTCTATAGTGTCTTCTTTATCATAATCATAATGCAACCCATCAATGCGGTTGCGTTTACCCTTGATGCCATTTTTAAAGGTTTGGGAGAGATGGGCTGGTTGCGCAACACATTATTGCTAGCCACCTTTATTGGATTTATACCTGTTCTTTATCTTGGCAAGTTTTTAGGATGGGGTATTATAGGTATTTGGATTGCTTTTACCGTATGGATGCTCGTTAGAGCTGGTATGCTTATCCTATTCTATAAAAATAAATATTACACGCGAGCTCAAGAGCAATTAGAGACTAGTCCCCAATAGGTATAACGACATCTTCATCTGCTGTGCCTGTAGACTCTCGTACTTCTCGCATTTTTTCTAAAGTATCTTCCTCAATAGGCTTCCCTAGATAAATAAGATGGCACCCTTCAAATGAAGCTAACTCTACTTCTTGCACAAAAGAACTTATGATCTCTAAGGTATTATCTTTTTGTTTTATAAACAAGGGGATCATATTCTTATCATCTGCCATGAGTTTGGCGACTTGAAGATATTCATCCTTCGTTGAAATAGCCACTTCATTTATTGTAGGATACTGGCGTGTGACTTCTGTCATGGTAATAAAATCATCTGTTGCAGAGAATAAACCTTCTTTAGGCAACTGCGCAATATTATCCATTTCCCTTTTAGAAATAAGACGGTAAGCCCCATTCTCACCAAATTGTTTTCTAAACCTATTGATCGCATACTTATTAATATCGCTATTGCCGGTAAGCGACATTAAATATCCTATATCGCTTAGCTCAACATCATCTGTGAGATCATCTGCATATATGTTTGCTTGTAAAGCCATAAGCCCAGAATCTTTGGCCGTTTTAATATTATTAGTGTTGCTATCCATTAATACCACGTGGCGTCCGTTTTTCTGAAGATACTTTGCGATAAGACGCGGCATTTCTGATGCGCCAATAATGAGAATTCCTTCAGACTTGGTTAAAAAGACACCTACCGCTTTCGCAAAAAGTCTTGCTGTGGTAGCATTTAACAATACAGTACCTAGTACAATCATAAACACAAGAGGGGTGATATACTCTGCTCCAGGTTCACCTTTGATAAGTAGTTTGGACCCAAATAGGGAGGCAATACCTGCCGCTACAATACCTCGAGGTCCCACCCAAGAGATAAATAGTTTTGCATTGGTCTGTAAATCAGATTTCCAAGTACTCAAAAAGACGCCTATAGGTCTTATAACAAAAACAACCACTAGAAATAAGGCAAGTGTTTCCCATCGATACAATAGTTCTAGATCTACAAGATTCATATTTGCTGAGAGCAATATGAATAATACAGAAATTAAGAGGACACTGAGTGATTCTTTAAAGTAGAGTAGTTCTTTAATATTCGGTAAATTAATATTTCCTAATACCATCCCCATAACAACCACTGCAAGGAGTCCAGACTCATGAGCAAATTGATCAGACATAACAAAGACACCTAATACGGCTGCTAGTGTAAAAACATTCATTAAGTAGTGAGGCACCAGTTTTTTCTTAACAATCAAAGCGAGAGCGTGGGCAAACGTAAATCCAAATGTGCTACCAAATAATATAATCTTACCAAACTCTATTAGAGCCGTTTTGGTAAATTCGGCGCCTTGTCCTACAGAAATAAACTCATACATAAGTACGGCTACAAGAGCCCCAATAGGGTCGATTAGAATACCCTCCCATTTTAATACCGTAGAGATATCTCTCTTAACTGGAACATTACGTAATATAGGAGAGATCACGGTAGGTCCCGTAACAATAATAAGCCCTGAAAACAGTAATGAAATCTGTAGGCTAAGACCAAAAATCCAGTATGCTGCAAGGCCCGCACCTATAAAGGTTACGAGACTTCCTAAAGAAATGAGTTTTGTAATTACAGGTCCTACATTCCTTATTTCATCTCTTTTTAGGGTCAATCCTCCCTCAAAAAGAATAATCGAGATTGCTAAAGAAACAAAGTAATACAAGCTTTCTCCAGGAAATAAGCCTTCCTCACCATTCCAGATAGGTTCTATCCACTTTGTGCCATCTTCAGAAAGCAAGGTAGACACTGGGCCTACAAACAAGCCTATTAATAATAAAGGTAATATAGCTGGCAGTTTAAGACGCCACGCGGCCCACTGGGCAATGATTCCTAATATGATGATTCCTGCGAGTTCAAGCATGATACTTCTGTTTTAATGCGATATTACTAATTTTCTATTTTCGACAGTTGCTGTGAAGTTACAATTCTTTGTTAAAAACGAGGGGTATCAAGGGTTTAAAAAGGCTCTTTTTGGTATTTTGCAGGGATTTCAACAGTAGGAAATATAGATTTAATACGTTTTTACGCTTTCGCGAAAGCGTACCTACTCAAATTCGCAACGACACGCAGTATTATTTATGACAATATATCCCATAGAGGCAGGAAATTTTAAACTTGATGGAGGCGCGATGTTTGGCGTTGTTCCAAAATCAATTTGGAATCGAACCAATCCAGCAGATGCAAATAACCTCATAGATATTGCAGCACGCTGTTTGCTTATTGAGGATGGTGATCGCCTTATCCTTATTGATAATGGCATGGGGGATAAGCAATCAGAAAAGTTCTTTGGCTATTATCATCAATGGGGAGATCACTCAATAGATACGTCACTTGCGACGTATGGTTTTCATCGCGATGATGTGACAGACGTTTTTATGACGCACTTACATTTTGATCACGTGGGTGGTGCCATACAATGGAATAAGGATCGCACGGGTTATGAACCCGCCTTTAAAAATGCTAAATTTTGGACCAATAAAAATCACTGGCAATGGGCTATAGAACCAAATAATCGTGAGAAAGCTAGTTTTTTAAAAGAAAACCTTTTTCCCATGCAAGAAAGTGGGCAACTTCACTTTATAGAAAGAGGCGATCAAGCCTTTCAAGAAAGTAGCGAGCTTAATTTTGGTATTTTATTTGCAGATGGTCATACAGAAAAACAAATGTTACCTCACATAAATTATCAGGGAAAGACCATCGTTTTTATGGCAGATCTTGTACCTACATTAGGACATCTCCCTATTCCCTATGTAACAGGTTATGATACGAGACCACTATTATCTATTGATGAAAAAGAAACATTTTTAAAGACTGCCGCAGACCATAATTATTATCTCTGGCTGGAGCACGATGCTCATAATGAGATTATAACCGTAAAGCATACTGAAAAAGGAGTAAGAGCCGATAAAATTTACACATTTAAAGATTTATTTAATTAGAACTATGAAAATTCAAACCACAAAAAACCTGATGATGGCAGCTTTTGCTGCTGCTTTCCTAGCCGCCTGTGATAGCCCCTCTGCACTTATTACAGTCCCTATCGAAAATGTAGATAGCAATCCATTAAAAATAGCTGAACTCACAGAAGCCGAAAAGAAATCGTGGAGTTCAAAAGATCTCAAAATGGATACCATTCCTGGTATGAGTGTTGAGCGCACTTATGAGCAAATCTTACCAGGGATGTCAGGACAGCAAGTGATTGTGGCGGTTATAGATTCTGGAGTAGATATTACTCACGAAGATCTCAAAAACAAAATCTGGACGAATCCAAAAGAGATTGCAGGTAATGGGAAAGATGATGATAACAATGGATATGTAGATGATATACACGGCTGGAATTTTCTAGGCGATGTAAATGCAGAACAGCTTGAGTTTGTTAGAATAATAAAGAGATATGATGCTCAGTTTTCTGGACAAACACTAGCAACAGTACCAGCAAACCAAAAAGAAATATTCTTACAATATCAAAAGGCAAAGGGGGAGTATGATGAAAAAGTGGCTACTGCCCAAAGGCAAAAGACGCAATACGAGCAAATTGCAAAGCAACTTAAAACGTCACACCCAGCAATTGTTAAAGCTTTAGGGAAAGAAGACTATAGTCAAGCAGATCTATCGACTATAAAAAACCCATCTGAAGAAATGCAAAATCATATCGCATTTATAAGCCAGATGTTTCAATACACAGATAACATTCCAGACTTTCTCAAAAACATTGAGGATGGAGTAGATTACTTTACAAATCAGTTAGACGCAAACTATAACAAAACAGCAGATTTTAGATCCATATTAGGCGATGACCCTTATGATATAACAGATGTTAGCTACGGAAATAATAATGTTTATGGTCCAGAACCAGACGGTGCAAGACACGGTACACACGTAGCTGGAATTATCGCTGCACAGCGCAATAATGGTATAGGGATGAACGGCGTTGCAAATGATAACATAAAAATCATGGTATTGCGTGCAGTACCAGATGGTGATGAGTATGATAAAGATATTGCGCTCGCTATACGTTATGCGGTAGATAATGGTGCAAAGGTGATCAATACTTCTTTTGGAAAATACTATGCGCAAAACCCTGAGTGGGTGTATGATGCTATAAAGTATGCTGCAAAAAATGATGTACTCATTGTAAATGCGGCAGGTAATGAAGGCTTGTCTTTAGATGACCCCGCAAATAGAGTTTATCCTAATGATCAACTAGACAATGTTTCAGAAATGTCTGATACTTTCCTCACTGTAGGTGCACTTTCACCTAAGTACGGAAGCCAGCTACTTGCAAACTTTTCAAACTATGGAAAATCTAATGTAGATGTATTTGCACCGGGTGTAGATATTTACTCCACCACACCAGAAGACACCTATGAATACTTGGGAGGAACATCTATGGCGGCTCCTAATACGGCTGGAGTAGCAGCTATGTTGCGTAGCTATTATCCAAAATTTTCGGCGAGTCAGATCAAGGATATTATTATGAAAAGTGGTTTAACTACCAACACAAGTGTAATATTAGGAGGAGATCAAGAAAAGCAAGCTCGCTTCAATGAGGTTTCAAAATCTGGCGAAATGGTCAATATGTATAATGCTTTCAAGCTTGCAGAGCTACAGAAATAAGCAGGAGATCTTAAAATAAAATCTAAATAGATAATGAAAAACTTACGTAAATTAATGGTGTTGGTGGTAGTGTTCGCTTTCGCGAAAGCGTACTCTCAAAACAACACTTCTTACTGGCAACAACACGTCGATTACGAAATGGAAATCGACATGAACGTTGACAATTTTCAGTACGACGGTGTTCAAAAACTTAAGTATACAAACAACTCTCCAGAAGTTCTGGATCGCGTTTTTTACCATTTGTATTTTAATGCATTTCAACCAGGAAGTGAGATGGATGTGCGTTCTAGAACAATAGCAGACCCTGATGGTCGCGTTAAAGATCGTATAAGTAAACTCGCTCCAGATGAGATAGGATTTATACGCGTAAATACGCTTACTCAAGATGGGAAGCCTCTTGCTTATGAGGTTGCTGGAACTGTATTAGAAGTTGAGCTTGCCTCTCCTATACAACCAGGTGAGACAACTACTTTTGATATGACTTTTAAAGGTCAAGTGCCTGTTCAAATACGTCGTAGTGGTCGTAACAATAAGGAGGGTGTTGCGCTTTCTATGACACAATGGTACCCTAAAATGGCCGAATATGATTTTGAAGGGTGGCACGCAGACCCCTACATTGCGCGCGAGTTTCACGGCGTTTGGGGAGATTTTGATGTAAAAATCACTATTGATAAAGACTACACCGTAGGTGGTACTGGATATTTACAAGACCCTGAAGATATGGGGCACGGGTATGCAGGTACATCGATGGAACCTGGTAGCAATGCTAAAAACGGGAAGTTAGAATGGCATTTTAAAGCGCCTAATGTACACGATTTTACTTGGGCGGCAGATCCTGATTATGTGCACGATATGATTTTAGGAGAAAATGATACCGAGCTCCACTTTTTCTACAAGGATAATCCTGCAATTAAAGAAAACTGGAAGAAGTTACAGCCTATGACCGCTCAACTTCTGGCTTATTACAATGAACATGTAGGTACGTATCCCTACAAACAATATTCTGTAATCCAAGGAGGAGATGGTGGTATGGAATACGCTATGTCTACATTGATTACGGGTGAACGAAAGTTTGGAAGCCTCTTTGGTGTGACGGCACATGAGATGGCACACACGTGGTTTCAGTTTTTACTTGCCAGCAATGAGGCAAAACACGAGTGGATGGATGAAGGGTTTACCTCATACATCTCTTCACTTGCCGAAAACGAAATCACTGGTGGAGATAACCCTAACCCACTTTCGGGATCATACCGTGGATACTATTACCTTGTGAATAGCGGTAAGGAACAACCACAAACTACACACGCAGATCGTTATAACGAAAATATGCCATACAGTATTGCGGCATACAGCAAAGGCGCCGTGTTTCTTGCACAATTAGGCTATGTGATCGGTCAAGATAACCTGAAGAAAACGCTTAAAAAATACTTTGATGATTTTGCATTTAAACACCCTACGCCTAACGATATAAAACGTACGGCAGAAAAGGTATCTGGCATTGAGCTAGACTGGTATTTAATGGACTGGGCACAAACTACAAATACAATTGATTATGGTATTACAAGTGTAGAAGCAGATGGAAATAAAACAAAGGTTACGCTTTCGCGAAAGGGGTTAATGCCTATGCCCATAGATCTCTATGTAGAAATGGCAGATGGAACACAAATGTCTTACTATATTCCTTTACGTATGATGCGTGCAGAAAAGCCAAATCCTACACCTTCTATAGAAAGAGAGCAGTTAGAAGACTGGCCTTGGACTAATCCAACGTATACCTTTACTATTGATGCTCCCATTACAGATGTTAAAATGATGACCATTGATCCTACGCGATTCATGGCAGATATTGATCAAGAAGATAATACTTGGATCAAAAATTAGAATAAAGACATTATCTATAAAAAGCCTCAATGTATATGTTGAGGCTTTTCTTTTTAAGAAAAGTTACATTTGTATCTAAATTCCAAATTATGCGCACCCTATTATTTCTACTCTTTATATTGAGTTTTTCTATATCCAAAGCTCAAAACGCATCAACGGAGCAGGAAGAGAAAGTAATTGAACTGCTAGAAAACGCATATAATTCTCAAGATTATGCAGGAATATTTGAGCTCTTTGCGCCGAATATGAAAGCATTTCTACCTCTCGAAAAGTCGACAGCGTATTTTACTAGACTTAACGAGCAGCTTGGCAATATTCAAACCGTAGAGTTTGACGGCTATGTAAGAGGCGCCTTTGCCTCCTATAAGGCAGTATTTGACAATGGCCTTTTTTTATTGAATGTTGCATCAAATGCAAATAAAAAGATTACAGGCATTTTTATAGAGCCTTATAAAGAAGATAATCTTCCAGTTTTAGAACGCAATCTTACGCCTCTAAAACTCCCTTTTAATGGTGAATGGACCGTTTTTTGGGGTGGTGACACGGTTGATCTGAATTATCACGTTGAAAGTAAAGCCCAAAAAAATGCCTTTGACATTGTCATCACAGATAATCAGGGTAAGACATTCAAAACAGATGGAAAAACTAATGAAGACTATTTTGCATTTGGAGAGAGAATAATTGCTCCGTGTGATGCTACCGTTGTCCAGGTGGTAGATGGAGTTCCAGACAACATACCTGGAGAAATGAATCGTATGCATGTACCAGGAAATACAGTTATTTTAAAGACCGTGAACAATGAGTATCTGTTCTTTGCTCATTTTAAACAAAATTCTATTGCAGTAAAACAAGGTCAGGAACTAGGACAAGGGGATTTGCTTGGGTTGTGTGGTAATTCTGGAAATTCCTCTGAAGCTCATTTACATTATCATATGCAGAATACACAGAATATTAATAAAGCTACTGGTGCAAAAACTTATTTCTCAGATATTTTAGTAAATGGAAGATCGCTTGTAGACTATTCTCCCATAAAAGGAGATAGAATTAGTAATTAGAATAGGGGTAGTTACTTTGACAATTTTATCTTCTCTCAGAAATTTCTAGCCCCCGATCTCTAACAAACTATCCCATTGCGTGGTAAATCTCGGGCTTCGCTCTTCTTTAATTAATTCCCATTCTTTTTTGCTCGTGGTCGTTCCCGACAGTCCCGCAGAGACCGTTGATTTTCCATAGCGATTATTAATCGCATCAAAAACTTTAATCAATCTTTTATCGGCTGTAGCTTCTGGCATAAATAGATTTCCTTGCACCTGCTCCTCAGGTATCAGTCCCAATAGGTCTACTCCTACCTTCTTATATCGAAAGCCTGGCTTGTAAATCCGGCTTAGGGCTTTTTTTCCTTCCGTGATTAGTTTAAAAGTATCATTTGTAGGGACGTCCAGTGTCACAATCGTCTTATCTGCATATTGAAGATCATGCGGACTGTGATAATTGGTCGTTAGATATATTCTAAGCTGGGTACAACAGCATTTTTGAGAGCGCATCACCTCGCTTACTTCGCTTATGTAATATGCGCACGCCTCTTCTATTTGCGGCAAATTATCTAGCTTTTTACCAAATGATTTTGCGGTACCTATGGCTTTTTTCTTTCGTGGAAGCGTCTCAAAAGGAATACACGACTCTCCATTGAGCTCGCGCCATAAGCGCTCCCCTACCACCGTCATCTCTTTACGTACCCAGGCTAGTGGGATTTGAGTAAAATCATAAGCTGTAAAAACGCCTATCTGAGCTAGGCGTTCTACGTGCTTTTTTCCAAGGCCCCAGATATCCTTTGTTTCTGCCCATTTAAGAGACTCTATGCGACGCTCTTCTGTATCCATCACGTAGACGTGGTGTAGATGGGCTATTTTCTTTGAGATACGGTTTGCGAGTTTTGCAAGAACCTTAGTGGGTGCAATCCCTACCCCTACAGGTATGCCCGTTCTTTTAACAATGGTATTTTTAATGTCGTGCCCATAGGTTTCTAAATTAATGTGCTCCATACCTGATAAGTTTACAAAAGACTCATCTATGCTGTACACCTCAACATCTGGAGAAAACTCTCTGAGCACATTCATCACACGATCAGACATATCGCCATATAACGTATAATTGGACGAAAATAAGGTTACGTCATTTATTGCAAGAATATCTTTGATTTTAAACAATGGATCTCGATAGGGAATATGTGTAAGGGCTTTTGCTTCTTTGTTTTTTGCAATAATACAGCCGTCATTATTACTTAATACTGCAACCGGTCTTCCCTTGAGATCTGGCCTGAACACCTGCTCGCAAGACGCATAGAAGCTATTGCAATCTACCATCGCTATCATATAGCCTTATGGATTATGTAATTAATTACACCCCATAGTTCTACGGGCTGCTCGTCACTTATTCTTCGTACATCAAATTTGCCATCGATTATGACAAGCGCAAGTTTTCCTGAGGTGGCGGGCAACGACCGATCTATTATAAGCACGTCTTGGTCTAAAATATTGTAAGCCTTCCAAGAATCGCCTTTTACACGCACAAAAAACGTTGCATCGCGTGATGAACTCAACTCCTTATTGAGATCGATCATAGGCTCTCTATAGTGCGTAGCAGGACTGGGAAACCCTGTTTGTACGGAGCGATTCCCAGTGTAATTCTCTTTAGCCCTTCTGATTTTTACAGCTCTTTCTATCATAGTATACAAAAATATGGATATATTCCAAATTAATGTATTGATTCCAAAATATTATAAACTGTTTTCACAATTAGAGTGCTTATTATTTAAAGTCTGTATGAGGTTAATCCCGCTTTCGCGAAAGCGGACTTCTTGAACATTTAAATAATTTTAATTTGAAGAAAAACTTGTTTAAAACCGTTCAATTAGAACATCACAACTACGCATACTGTTGAAGAGAACCTCTTTATTTACTGGTTTTGTAATGTAATCATTCATCCCAATTTCTAGGGCATATGTGCGGGATTTTTCTGTAGCATCTGCGGTGACGGCAATGATCGGAATTGTAGTTAGATGGTGGCCTATAGATCCATTTCTAATGTTCTTTGTGGCCTCGTACCCATCCATAACGGGCATTTGTAGATCCATTAAGATGACGTCAAATGTCTCTTTTTGTAAGATTTCTAAGGCTTCTTTACCATTCTCTGCAACTTCAAATGTAAGTGCAGGAGCTGTGCTTAGTATTTTTTTAATCACCAGCTGGTTAAGCTTATTATCTTCTACAATGAGGACATGTTGTGACAGTTGGTCCTGAGCTTCTAGGGTTGATGGCTTCTTTGGACCTTCTAAAGCTACGACCTCCAAGGGGAGGGTTACAGTAACGTTTGTACCCTTATCAAGAACGCTATCTATCTGAATGGTGCCGTCAAATAATTTTACGAGATGTTTGACAATTGTGAGACCCAAACCTACACCTCCAAACTGTCGCTTATGGTTCTGGCGCATTTGGTTAAAGCTATTAAAGACTTCGTTCTTAGCCATCTCATTCATCCCGACGCCTGTATCATTTATCGTGATAATGAAGCGACTGGTGTTGCTTTTATGTTGTTGACACAAAAGGTTGAAAGCGATGCCCCCTTGACTTGTAAATTTTAATGCGTTTGCGAGAACATTGTTTATTATTTGTACAAAGCGGTCTTTATCACCAGAAATCTTGTAAGGAATCGATTCGTCTATATGAATGCTGTAGCTAAGTCCTTTTTTTTGAGCCTTAATCTTCCAATTGTCACTTATTTGAAGTAGGGTCTCTTTAGGGTTAAATTCTACGTGGTGTAGGACCAATTCATTTTTTTCAATATGCTCAAAGTCTAATACATCGTTTACATTACTAAGAAGGCTATAAGATGCATCTCTAATAACTTTTAAACTAGCTTCTTGATCGCTATCCAGCTTCTTACTTTCCAGTTCTGTATTTGCAATACCCATAATTGCATTAATAGGCGTTCTAAGCTCGTGACTTATATTAGACATAAAAAAAGTTTTGAGCTCACTTATCTCTTCAGACTTTTCAAGTGCTATTTGTTGTGACTTTTCCTTCTCACGCCTTAAGACTTTAATCAAATTTGTCATAGAGAGGGATAGAAAGACAATTTCAAATCCTGTTCCAAACTTTGCGCTGTTAAGTGTATAAAAATTATTAGGTAGCAGGCTTAAGTTATTAAGTACAAACCCTAAAAGACCAACGACTAAAAAGAATATGCCTATTGAGAAGTAAATGTCTACAGACCTCCCTCTAAACCTTAGCGTAAACAGAGACGTAAGAATCAAAATAAGACTTAATAGTCCGTTTAAATTACTTAAGGGATACACAATAGCCAAGACCTCCGATCCCATAAGAGTCATTACAAATAGAACCGCAATAACGATATAGATCGCATTGTACGCATTTCTAAATTTGGGAAGTCTACGCGATATTCTTAAAAATGTCTGGCAATACTTTAATAAAAAGAAATTTGACAGCAAGGCTGTGATAAGAACCATTCTACTATTAAGGTATCCGGCTTCTGTAAGTATATATTGATAAATAAATCCATCTAAAGCAGCTTGCATGAGACCTATAGAAAACACATAGAGTCCGTAGTATAAAAAGATCTTCTCACGCATCCCGGTGTAAAAAAACAAGTAGATGATTCCGGCAGGGAATAAAAGACCGTAGAAGAGACCTAAAAAGAGCTGCTGTTTATAATTTACTACTAAGAACTCAAATGGTGTATAAAGATCTAAAGGTAAATTTAAAGTTTCACCATCGCTCTTGTAATGTATATAAATAGTAGTGGTGGAGCTTGCGGGCAACTCAAGTTTAAAGACAGATTGTCTATGATCGACCTGTCTATCTTCAAAAGGGAGTTGATCACCACTTTGCGCTTTTTTTATCGCAGCTCCATTTATCTGATAGAGATCAACCTGATCTGTAATAGGTCTGGCCGTTTTAAGGTAATAGGATGCACGTTCAGCAGTGGTGTTTTGAAGTTTAAATTTTACCCAATAATGCTGTGATGTAAACCCAACGCTAAAATTTTCTGAGGTAATAGGCTTGTACTCTAAATCGACCTCATTGATTATTTGGTTAATAGATAGATCACGATCCTCTACATTAACATAGCTCGCAAATTCGTACAGCTGTCTCTCGCTACGCTCAGGGTTGTAGGCGTCCCCTTGAGCATATAGTATGTTGTTGATCAACAGTAAAAAGAAGAGTATATTCTTCACAACAAATGATTTTAAAGGGCATATCAACTTACAAAATTTTTTTCTTGTATGCATAGATTAGCTGTGTTCAATCACTTCTTCTGTAAATATTTTACACATTAACTGGTATAAGAGCTCAATGATCGGTTTAAAAATCTACTATCTTTGAAGGCTATGTCTTTCTCCTACTCAAAAAAAGAAAAGCTTAAGTCTAAAAAGCTTATTGACACCCTCTTTATCGAGGGAACGTCCATAAAAGCATTTCCGCTTAGAATGGTCTTTGTAGAAAGTGCATTGCCCTCTAGTGATATCACTATGCAGACTGGTGTTTCTGTCTCAAAGCGTAACTTTAAACTGGCTGTTACCCGCAATAGAATTAAACGGTTAATGCGGGAGTCGTACCGTTTACATAAGCATTTGTTTGAGACTAAGGGCACAACTTTTGCGGCAATGCTCATTTATACAGGTCGGGAAGAAGTTACCCAAGAAACAATGCATAGGGCAATGCTCAAACTAATAAAGCGTTTTAATGAACGTGACACCACAAGTCGGAGTCAGGCAAAAATTACAAAGCAGCCGTAAAATACTGGTTGGTGTGCCGGCTATCGGTTTGTTCTGTCAATGTCCTTTTCTTATCTTGGTGGGTCTAGGATCTTATGGATTGTTACTAACTGTAGACTATGTACGCTTTCGCGAAAGCGTAAAATACTCAAGAAAACTACAAGAGAATCTAACTATATCTTAGAGTCTTGCTGAAACCACAGAGTTATGAAGAAAAAAATTATTATCCCTATAGTTGCCATTGCCATTGGCTTAGGGACCGCAAGTTTTAAAAGCGACTTTTTTGAAATTGCAAAGCAGATTGAGATTTTTACCGAGCTTTTCAAGGAGCTTAATATGAATTATGTAGATGAAACCAACCCTGCCGAATTAATGGATAGTGCCATTGAAGGGATGCTAGCAGATCTTGATCCCTACACAAAATACTGGACAGAACAGGAGGTTGAAGATGCAAAAATAAATCGCTCTGGCGACTACTCTGGAATAGGGGCTACCGTGCGCACTGAAAATAAGGTAATGACTATTATTGAACCACGCAAAGGTTATCCCGCAGATAAGGCTGGTCTCAAAGCGGGGGATCGCATTCTTAAAATAGGGGATATCACAGTGGCAGATATAGAAAGTGATGCTGGAGATCTACTTAAAGGAGCTCCTAATAGCAAGGTCACTATTACCTACGAGCGTCAAGGTAAGACAGATACTACGACACTTACTAGATCTTCTGTAGAGATTGATGCAGTACCATACTCGCAATTAATTAATGAGACTACAGGATATATAGTGCTCACAAAATTTAATAAAAAAGCATCAAGTCAAGTCAAAGAAGCCCTTATAAACTTGAAAACTGATGGCGCTCAAAATATCATTCTGGACCTTAGAGGTAATGGCGGAGGGTTGCTAAGTGAAGCGATTAAAATATGCAGTCTATTTTTACCTAAAGGGTCGCTAATTACTACGACAAAGTCTGTTGTAAAAAAATACAATAAAACCTATGTCACGCAACAAGAACCGGTCGATACACAAATACCTCTAGTAGTCTTAATTAATGGCCGCTCTGCATCTGCATCTGAAATTGTTTCTGGAGGCTTACAAGATTATGATAGAGCGGTAATTGTAGGAGCTCGTTCATTTGGTAAAGGTCTTGTACAAAGACCTAAGCCTCTTACATATGGAACATCTGTAAAAATTACCATCTCTCGCTACTATACACCCTCTGGCCGTTGTATACAGGCTTTAGATTACTGGAATCGTGATGAAGATGGAAATGCTGTGCGCACCAATGCTACAGACTATAATGAGTTTAAAACTAAAAATGGTCGTAAAGTCTTCGATGGTGGTGGAGTATTACCAGACATTCAAGTATCTTCTGCAAAGCTTAGTCCTGTAACTACAGCTTTACTCAAGGATAATGCTATTTTTGAATATGCGACAGACTACTATTACAATAATACATATACCTCTGTTGATCAATTTTCGTGGTCGCAATCTGATTTTGCCGATTTTAAAAGTTTTCTAAAACGTACTGGTTTTGAATATGAAACAGAGACAGAAAAGGCGTTTGAGAAAGCACTGGAACAAGCTGGAAAAGACGACTTAGATCGGGAAGTAAAGTCTGCCTACTCCCAACTTGACAAGGCGATAACGGCTGCCAAAAATAAAGCTATTGATGAGCGTCAAGAAGAAATTGAAACCCTGCTCATAGACGAGATTGTAAAACGATATTTTTACAGAGATGGTCTTTATGACTATCAAGTGAAAAACAATACAGAAATTAAGGAAGCAATCGCTGTTCTTGAAAATGAAGATAGATATTCAAAACTCTTAGGAAATTAAAAAATCAATTTTATATAGCGTCCTTTTCTTTGGTGTTTTGTTTACAAACGCACAGGTAGATCGTACCCACGAGACATTTTTTGAGACAGATAAATATGATCTGGTTAAAATTGAGCAAGCAAAACTTGATCGTTTTATAACATCCTTACCACTTTCAAAAATTGAAGATATTTCTATCTATGGGTATTGTGATGATCGAGGTACAGATGCATATAATAAATGGCTCTCTCAAGAACGAGCAAATACAATCAAATCAAAATTTGTAAATCAAGGTATAGCAGACTCTATTATTAAAAATTCTGATGGTAAAGGGGAGCTATTACTAACAAAACTAGATGATGTAAACAGTAAGGTACAACGCACGTTAAATCGTAAAGTAGAGATTATTGTATCTCTTAAAGAACCTAGAGAAATAACTAAAGACGTTGTAGAAGATGAGAAAGAAATCGAAGAAACAAAAAACCGCTACAAAACCTTTGATGATGAACCTATAGAAAAGGGAGATCGCATCTTATTAAAGAATATTTTATTTAAAACGAACTATAGTTATATACACGGTAAATCTCATAAAGACCTTAAAAAACTAGCAAAATACCTTAAAGCGCACCCAGAGATAATTTTTAAGATTCAGGGGCATGTGTGTTGTGTAGATCACGGCCGAGATGGTATTAATTTAAAAACAGGCAAACGTAATCTATCAGAAGCACGCGCTAAGTTTATTTATGATTATCTCGCAGACAATGGTGTTGAAAAAAAACGCCTGCGCTATCAAGGATTTGGAAGTAGATTTCCGCTAGGTGGAGACCCTAAGGATGATAAAAGAGTAGAAATTTTAGTAACGTATATCAAAAAGATTAAGAAGAAATAGATGCGTAGTGCTCTTTGTCTATCTCATAATACATTAAGTCTTCTCCATTTATAGAGATATCCTTTTTAAAAGTTAATCCAAGCTTTTCTAACAGTTTACGAGACGCAGTATTATCTACTACAGTGATTGCTCCTACCCTATTCATTTCTATTTCATTAAATGCAACGTCTAGTAACTTTTGTGAGGCCTCAAACGCATAGCCTTTCCCTTCAAATCGCTCTAAAAAGGCAAACCCTATATCTATACCTTCAATACCTGGACGATTATACAAACCACAATTACCCAAAAGAGCTCCATCTTCTTTTCTCACTACCATATAATTTCCGTAGCCTAATGTATCAAACTGAGGCGTGATTTTGGATTTAATATAATCTTCGGCGGCAGTGATATTAGTAACCTTACGATCACCTATATACTTAAGCCACTTTGGTGTATTTACTAGTTCTACTATAAAATGAGCGTCTGCCGCTGTAACTGGCCTCAATTGTAAACGTTCGGTTTGAAATGACAATAGCTTCATAATTAATTTTAGTACGCTTTCGCGAAAGCGTACCTCAAAACAATTTAAATTTTATTATTGCGGTTATTAATGATACATCAAGTGCTCATCTACTGCTCAGACTTGATCATCGCAATATGTGGGATACCATCTTCTAGATACTCCTCTCCTATCGCTTTAAATCCAAGATTTGAATAAAAGCTATTCAAATAGGTTTGTGCCGAAATTTTAATGGTTGTTTCATTAAAATATTTTTCTACGGCCTCAATAGATGCAATCATTAGAGCGTGGCCGTATTTGTTTTTACGTTCATTTTCTTGAACCACTACTCTACCTATACTTGCTTGTTCAAAGTAATCACCTGGTCCAAAAATGCGTGTATAAGCGACAAGTTTTTGATTTTTGAAACCGAGTACGTGTACGGCTTTTTGGTCCTTTCCATCTACATCTTGATAAGGGCAATCTTGCTCTACCACAAAAACTTCGGCTCTTAATCGCAAGAGTTCGTAAAGTTCTTCCTTTGTGATAAAATCATATTTTTTGATTTTAAACGTAAGGTCTTGTTTGGACATAGGATCAATTTGAAGATAGTACTGTTATTGACAAGCAATTTTTTCTACACGTCGCTGGTGACGCCCTCCTTCAAATGGTGTAGATAAGAATGCTTTTACCATATCTAATGCTTGATTTTCTGAAGTATATCTTGCAGGTATCGCTATCACATTTGCATTATTATGCTCTCGGGCAAGTATGGCAATTTCTTTAATCCAACATAATGCAGCACGTACCCCTTGATGCTTGTTTACCGTCATAGCAATACCATTGCCACTGCCGCAGATAACGATTCCAAAATCTGCTTCTCCACTTTCCACATCACTAGCTACTGGATGACCAAAGTCTGGATAGTCTACACTAGCGTTTTCATCGGTTCCATAGTTACTAACAGTATGTCCCTCTTCTTTTAAAAATTGGACTATGGTGCTTTTGTAACTTGTACCTGCGTGATCATTACCTATGGAAATTTTCATAATATCGTTATTTACTTATAAGGGCTGTAAGGGAGTTTACCGTACTATACTATATGACTCTTACAACACAAAGTTAAGAAATAAGAATGCGCAGATGATACTTTGTATTAAAACAGTAGTAATGTGTGATTCTCTTTGATTAAGGTCTAATTTTCATCACTATTAGTTCGGAAAAATAGCGTTGTTTATAACTAGTGAAATGCTGTTAATAGCAAATGTCAATAACTATTAATCAGAAATGATAACTGGATTTGCATATTTAAAATAAAAAAACAATACAGACCTACTCCTATATAAACCTAATTTTTCTATCTCAAAAAATGCTCAAATTTATGAGCAAAATTCTATCCCATTTTTAATAAGTTCATAACTCATTTATGAGCAATTTATTTAAAAATGGGGTTATTAACATTTGTTAACATAGATCTATAAATTACAGATAATCAATAAAAATTGAGTCTGATAAGTAGTAGATATCATGTCAATAAGTATCTAAAAGTAACTTTTACAAAAATTAAGACATAAAGTTATACCGCTATTCACACTACATGATAATCATTATTGTTTTTTTAATTTTTAAAAGAAAAAGCATGATTACTATATAGTATGTGAATAACAATTAAATAATCTAGACTTAACTTTAAAAGAAGTAGAATTGTAGAGCTTTGATAAAAGTAGTCGTTACGAAGGAAGGACTTCAACTTCGATATCCTGTGGAGTGGCAGTCTGGCTGTTTTGGCTTACAGAAAACGTGGCATTGATGTAAATAATAGCAATGATAATGCCTACAATAAAAATCGTTAGAAGTAAAAATGTGTTTTTATATCGTAGTTTATGGGCACTCATCTTCTTAAAGACGTGTCATAATTTGAAACGTTACATTAAATTTAAGATTTTTTTAAGATTTTCCAACTGATAACATAAATATTTTATTTTCAATACGTTACAAAGTAATTTGTGCTAATTATAGCAGCTATCTAGATTTAAGTATATCAATCAAGAGATTTAATAAAAATGAAATCTTAATTTTTTAACAGATATCCTCTTATTGAGCTTTTTAAACCTAATTTTGTAATAGAAATAGTATAAATGAATAAGAAGAAAAGAAGGAGAGGACCAGGAAAAATATCAAACCTCTCAGAACGAATTGTAAAAATTCTAAGAGAAGATCATCATAAGACATATAACTACAAGCAAATAGCGGCCAAACTCGATGTAGATGATCCGTCAAGCCGTAATCAAATTATAAGAAATCTGCAGCAGCTCAAAGCAAAAGAGCAAATTACTGAAGAAGAACGCGGTAAATTTAAACTAGCTACAAATAAAAATTACCATACAGGAATATTAGATATCTCTGGAAAAGGAGGTGGCTATGTCATGGTAGATGATCTTGAACAAGATATTTATGTACCACCGCATCACCTCAACAAAGCCTTAAATGGTGATGAAGTAGAGGTGTACATCTACCGCCAGCGACGTAGTAAAAAGCACGAAGGTGAGATTACAAAAATTATAAAACGTAAGACCGAAGAGTTTGTAGGCGTTGT
>CAWUIT010000010.1:0-24601 GCA_963922345.1 uncultured Dokdonia sp.
TTTAGAACTTAGAAATAATGCATTTATCCATAAGCAAGATGAACTTAATTTAGAAGTACTCTTACCCGATAGCATTCGACCTTTTGATTTCGGTTATCCAAAAAGTGAAAATTACAGTAATGCTCTATTTAGGCATCACGGACTGCAGGAAGACGTGTTTTATGATGAGAATACAAAATATGCTGAGGTTTATGGTTCTGTCACACCATTGGGACTTCTAGCAGAAAGTATCGAAAATCGATTTAAAGGAAATCAGGATATAAAAGCTTCTTTAAAAAAAGAATATCAAAACTTTTACGAAATCGCAGCAAATAGTAGCGTAATTGTTATCGACGAACGTATACAAAGTAGTCTTAACGAAATAGGCTGTACCACTGAGTCTATTAAAATAAAAGTTGGTGAAAATGAAATTATAGAAGATGGTTATCAAATATTGAATAAGGATATCTTTTTAAAAACTAAAATATACGTACCTAATATAGACGCCGATTCAGTAGATTTAAATTGTAGTGACTTAAGAACACAAAAAAAACCTCTCGAACTATACATAAAGGATATTTCAGGCAAGGTAGAAGCTGATTATATGATTATTCATTTTGGTATCATTGAAGGTCTCAGGGAAACAAGCAAAAATGAATCAGTTAATACTATTTTAGAAGAAATTAAAGACTGGTTAAAGTCTGATAAATGTAAAATTGTTATTACCTCTGGTCGCGGTTACACTCCAGATATAAAAAGTTTAAATCAGTATTTTGTTGCTTATTCAACAATTAGCAATTTATTATTGGATCCTAATGGAAGAAGTAAGGGTCATTTAATGCAGTGTTTAAAACAGCTTCGAAAATTAAAAAATTGATATTATGAAAGATATCTATGTCATCCATACACAGTTTAATAGTGTTTATTCAGAGTATTTGAATAATTCTGAATTAAGTATTCAGCAAAAAGAAATTGAAGATGAATATGGCGGAACAGAATTAAAAGAAATTGGATTCGGAACTACTGAACCAATAGCAATAATTTACTTTAAAGATCAGGTTTTTGTTGATTTTAGATGTGAAGTAATATCTGAAGAACATACTGACCAATTAATTATAATTGTATCTGATAATATGTTCTATTCAGATGCCGATGTTGTTCTGCAGAGATTAAAAAAAATAATTGATAGTACTTCGTGTAGGTTATTCCCAATTTATCATCAAAGAGAGACTTTTAAAGAGTTTATTACAACTTTTGAGAAGGAGTTTGAAAAGAAAATCAGTACGCCTGTAAAAAGATATAGTCATTATAAAGAAGAGGAAACGGAACATTGGCAAGACAATCCTTTTTACAAACTTGTCGAGTTAGTTAATAGCACTTCAGAGGATGAGTACGATAAAGCACTTATTGATTTGAAATCTTTTTTTCCGAGTGATGAAGAGATGGATGAAACAAATGAGAGAAAAGAAAAACTTAAAATGTTATACAGTTTGCTTGGAGCAAATATTTGTGAAGAGACAAAAAAATCTTATCAAGATTTAAAAACCGAATATGACGACTTGCCTGATCTACAACCTATTATAGATGGGGACTTCATAAGGACTGTAAGAGATATTATTTTAGAAAAAATAGTTTGATTTTATGGAGTATATTTTAATTGACGATATTGACAGTGCTTTAGAACATCATATTTCACATTTTAAAGATGATGATGGAAATTCACGACTAAATTGTATCAATTCAATAAGTGAGTTTGACTCATATTCTACTTTAAAGAATGAAATCGATAATCAAATTGACTATGATATTATAGTCATAAACTTAGATTCTTCAGTTGTAGGTAATTCTACTAAGTCAGGTATTGACATATTAAAATACATTCGTTTTAAATGTAAAAGGGAAACGAAAATTATATCTGTAAGTTTTAACGAGCTATCAGATTGGATAATAGAAAAAGCGACGAATTCAATATTAGTAGCACCAAATAATTATTATCTACAATTACCTGTTGGAGAAAAAAAATTAGATTTTATTTTATTTGGAACCGGTAGTGAATTAAAACAGGAAAAGCTGAAAGAGGCTTATGTCCCATTTGTATATCCTGATTTTGATTTCAAAAAATATAACCATTCATTCGCAAACTCTTATGGGTTTTATGTAATGGAAAAGTTTTATAAGTCTTTCTTTAAAAAGTACGGTTATGATTTAAATGATTTAAATGATGATCAAGAGTTAGACTTTGCCAAAGCAGACTTTTTATTTAAACACTCAACCATTAATGATCGCCAAAAAGAAAGACTGGATGAAGCATACAGATTGATAAATCAAGAAACCAGTAAATGTATTGTTCATATAGATGATGAAGGCAAAGACCAATGGTATAAGCTTTTTGCTAGTATTTTAGAAAATTCTACATACAAACCAATTAATGATTTCATAATCGATACTAATAATGGTAGAAGAATTAACAAAGAAGTTATCATCAATAAATTGGAAGAGATTAACGATGAAAATCCAGTTGACCTTATTTTAATTGATCTGAGGCTTTTAGAAAAAGATGAAGATAACAAACCTATTGAGCAATTAAGTGGTGCAAATCTAATTATTACCATACGTAAGGTATTTGATAATTCAGTTCCAATAATTTTGGTATCTGCCACGGATAGGCTTAAAAATATGTCTGTACTACAAGAATACCCTTATAATGTCAACAATTTTTGGCAAAAACCTAGGATAGACAAGGGTAAATTGAATTTGGCAATTATCTATATTGATTTGTTAACCAAAATAGAAGGTTGTTTAAACCTGTTTAATTTGCCTATTACAAAAGTAATTGCTGGTACTAAATACGATTTGAAACGCCTTAATCTGAATAAAAAACCTAAACATCTATGCGAAGAAATAAGTGATTATAATTATTATGTGTTTGATACCAATTATTTCTGTGAAACTTCACCTAAATACAGGGATAATATGTTAGCTTTTTATAATTTATTTAAAACACTAAATCAAGGTGGAAGTAATAAAAGAATTGTTTTAATCCAGGATGTGTTTTCAGAAATTTTTTTAAACTCTATTAAAGAAAAAATTGATTCTGGTAAAGATGTTCTACTTGACTTAAGTGCAACAAGTACATTCAGTTTAGAAATTATTAAAAGTATTAAAAATAGTCCTTATATAAATGATATGCAAGATCAAGTTGTTGATTCTAATAGAATTAATAAACTTGCTAAGGAGCCTAAATTCAACCCTGATACTCAAAAATACGAGGTTATATTCACCAAAAAGGAAACAGAAGAAGTCTTTTCTGATAAGGAAATGGCAAATAAGTTTATTGAATTATCTAAAAGTAAAAAGTTACTTCACGCTGATAGGACATTTAAAGAATTGATAAAACATCAAATTGACCACATAAAGAAAAAAGTTCTGTTTATTTCTGACGATAAAGGGTGTAGATATGGCATTGCAAAGGGATTGGATTTTGGAGGAAGGCAAGATGAATACCAAGTAAGTATAGCAAGAGATTTGAAAAATGAAGAGTATTTGAGATACACTATTCCAAAAGAGAAATATATCACAATTGAGGCCAAGAATAAAAAGGGAAAAGTGACAATGGTTAACAATGAGACCTTTTGCGAAATGATATAAGATGATAAAAACTCGATGTTCTGGAAATCTGGATCAATATTTATTTATTGATTTTAAAGTTTCAATTACAGAATATATCTTAAGACTAGGTAATATTTACTGTTATAAATCCTTCCTCCCTAGACCCTTCTGGCAAAAAAGAGGTCTCATCCTATTGCTCAATCATCCAAAAGTTACGTTTACTCAATTGCCGGATGAGCCACCAAGTGATTCTAATGGGGTTCTTACTCAAAGCGAACTCCTAGAATGCTTGAATCCAGTGGCTATCTGTAATGTGCTGGAACAAGAAAACAAAGAATGGTTGCAGTTTTTTGTCAAAGAACACTTTGATAAAAAAATAGCTTTAGGAGTCAACCCAATGCAAGACGAGGAATCCTTGGGAAAACTCATCAGTTACAAACTTGCGGTATTCAATCATAGCGGTAGTAACGATATGCAAGCCAGATATATTTTACCTGTAAAGACCTTATTAAGTAACTTACTGAAGTTTCCAGATAAGCTAGAACGTGTTAGAGTGCAATTTGTTAAAACACAACGAGAATTTTTTGAAAGCTTTGAAGTGTTTGAGTTGCTATGTTATTTAGAGCAATTTGATACCATAGCGGTGGTTGAGAGTGTCTTTTCGCGAAAGCGTAAAAATTTTTACGATACGTTGTATCAACTTAAAGCCTTTAGCTTAAATAATTTTGACCAAAAGGAAATAACTTTTAACTTGGAAATTTTATCCCAACTAACACCACAATATCTAGCCATAAAAAATGAATAGAGACATAGACCTTGATAAAAAATGTATCCTTTATATAGATGATAACGCGGCAAGCATTGAAGCTGCCCTTGCGATATTTGAAGATGAGTATAACTATACCATCATTTCTGAAACTTCTTTAGAAGAAGGTCTAGAAACGCTAGTCAATTATTACGGTACTATAGATGCTATTATTTTAGATCTTTCATTCCCAGAAACCACACTACAAGGTAAAGAAGGACTACAAATTATTAAGGAAAAATATGGGTGGATTCCTGTTTTTGTTCTTACGGGTTCCACAGATCCAGAAGAACAATCAGTGGCACAAGAATGCTTATCTCTAGGTGCAGAACAGGTATTTCATAAAGATGTTTTTGATGTGGAAGTTTTTATGGATCAAGTTACAGATGCTGCCCATCGAGAAATCACCTCGGAGAAATTAAAAAACATACAGAACTATACTTCAAGACTAGTAGCTTCACCGTACTTACATTTAGTTGATTGCGGCACCTATTTTAATGGTGTTTTTGCTTTTAAATTGCAGAATATTACCAGTGAAGTAGATGATAAGGCGTATCAAGTATGGGTGAATGATTTGGTACAAGTAGTTTCTCTTTTTATGGGAATTGAAGTATCCCAAACGTATCAAAATGAAAATGGAAAAATCGCATGTTATTTCAGTTTTATCCTTGCAGGAGAAACCAAAGGCGAAGTCTTAAAGTTGTACAACGATTTCTATTTTAATATTTCTTCATTCTTCAATGACCAGCAAATCTATCAGCCTGTAAATTTTACACCAGTAACAGACGTAAATACTGTTTTAAAGATTGCTGCTGCCGGAAGATTGGGTGAGCAAGCTCAAACCTATGACTTTGTAAGGGAACATAAGGATTTAGAAAACAACACAAACAATATAGGCTTTTCGTCAAATAACAAAGAGAATGAGACCTATGCGATACCAGTTCCTTTAGAAGCTAGTAGTATGGATTATGATGTATTGTTTCATCATTTACGAACTATACCTAATATTGTTTTAATGCATAAATTTATTCCAGTACGCCTCACAGTTGATGAACTGGATATGCTCAATAAGGCAAAAAACACATTAGCTGATGCTGTCGATAAGCCTTTCTATGATAGCGTACTGTCAATTTTACAAAATCAGCGCAAATTATGTTCACTAAAAACGGTTTGTGTCGTACCACGTAAAAAAATACCTGCAATTCTAACGCTTGTCAATAACGGTTTTTATAATGGTCATACTAAACCTGTTACATCCCTTAAAACAAATTGGTCTAATTATGCGGTGCCACAAGTACGTTTAAAATATATAGTTCCTGCAGGTGATGTTTCTAAAGTAATTGCACTGCCTAAAATCACCGTATCAAATCAAACTACCTTTTTATCAGAGCGTATATCGCATCAATACATACCTAGTAAATCCTATGATACCAATAACATTACCGTAGGTGAAAAGGATGGAAATACGATAGGGATAGAACCTAAACAATTTCAAAAACACTCCTACATCATAGGTAAAACGGGTACCGGTAAGACCAGTGTGCTTAAAGCGATGATACAAAATCGTATGGATTCTGGTGATGGGCTGGCACTTATAGATCCCCACGGTGATATTTATGAAAAGGTATTACAGGAGATCCCTAAACACCGTAAAAAAGATGTCATTCTTTTTGACCCAACAGATCCTAATAATAAATTCGGCTTTAGTTTACTACAATACGACAGAAACTTTCCTGAACAAAAAGCATTTATCGTAAATGAGTTACTCAAGATATTTAGTGAGCTCTATGATATGAAAGCTGCAGGTGGTCCTATGTTTGAAACCTACTTTAAAAATGCAGCTTACTTAGTAATGGAAGTGTATAAGCAACCATTACTCACGCATATTGAAAAAGTGTTCATAAGCACATCTACAAGGAAAGAATTACTTACGCATTGTAAAAATAAACGTGTTACAGATTTCTTCTCAATGGCCGAAGCCACTAGTGGAGAGCAAGGTTTTGAAAACTTTGGGCCTTATATAACTAGCAAATTAACGCGCTTTACTGATAATGAACTCATTAATGCTGTTATTAGTAATACAGAATCGTCTTTTAACTTTAGAGAGATGATTGACAGCAACAAAATATTTCTAGTAAAATTAAATAAAGGAAGACTGGGCGATGAAGGTGTTAATTTCATAGGAAGATTGCTTTTCAATAAGATCATAATGGCTGCTTATACTCGTGAAAATATTCCAGAACTAGAGCGCCAAGATTTTAGTCTATTTGTAGATGAGTTTCAGAATTTCACCTCTAATGATATTGTCTCAGCTTTAGGTGAGGCGCGTAAGTATCATTTGCAATTAGTTCTAGCCAATCAAACTTTTGCCCAACTAGAAGAAAAAGTAGCTAGAAATATTTTAGGAAACGTAGGTTCCTTAATTACAGCTGCGGTATCGCCTTATGATGCAGAGATGATTGCACCATTTCTAGAACCAGAATTCACCAAGCAAGATATCGTGCAATTAGACAACTATAAGTTTATTCTCAATACACAGTATGATAATAAACGTGTGTCGCCATTTATATTTAACTCTATTCCATACTAGCTTATGAAACCTTTATTTATATGCAATCCATCGCAAGTAGCACCTATTAAAAAGCATATTAAGGATAATAAAATCTTTGGTAGTGTTTCAGGTAGAGATTTAGATAAATGCTTTATCACATCTCAGGAAAAATGTGAGACAAGGCGTAATGATTATATAGGCGTGGGCGATGCTCCTTCTACTAGAATTTATATCGACCCTTTTTTAGAATGGGGAAAAGAAGATTATTACGGCTATCATATTGCACTAGATATATTAACTAACTGGAAGAAAAAAGAAGCACCTGGATTAGTATTTTTATCTGCCGTACAGCAAAAGGCGTTTGATAAACTTGTTAAAGGAAAGCTCAATAGTTTTGTTAGAGAATTTATTCATTTTGACTTTTTAGATCTGGATAAAAAAGTATTGCCCTACAACACCTTTAGTACCAATAGATGGAAGTATTTAAAAGCCTATGCCATTACTCGAGCGGGAAAATTAGATGACTTATCTCACGAGTTAGACACGCCAGCGAATAGTAAAAATCCAAGTCGATCTGATGTTGAAAACATAATCGACAGGATTAAAAACATCCCAGAAACCGTAGGAAAATCTGTCATACAACTATGTAATGAATACCACAATGAGGTGGATGTTTCCGCTTTCGCGAAAGCGTTACAAGACCAAATTAAAGAGCAAATTAAGGAACTGAAACCACACGAGCCTAGTGCTATTGAGATTCCTGCTACGATGAATATTCTGATTGTAGAAGACAATGAGGAGCATCTAGCAGTTTTAGAAAATGCCTTAACCGAAAGACAAGGTTATTTTAAAAAAGGTGAAAATTTGTTTTCGTTTACTAATGGTGCTGAAGCACTTCAAGAACTTAAAAAATCACCTAACGAATACCAATTAGTCCTAGTAGACCTACGTCTTAATGATGAAAACGGCTTTGCACAGCCTGTGCACGGCGTTGATATCATAGAAGAATTACAAAAAAAACATCCACTTTCTAGCTATACCATTATTACAGGAATGGGACGTCGCGGTGTTGCAGAATTATTAGACATCGATCTCAAGTTTATTCTCTCAAAGAAAAATCTCTATTCTTTTGATACAGAAAGTGAAGTAGATAAAATGCTGTCTAGGATGATTGATGATGTTGCGCAACGAGAGAAATCCATCCACTACAACTACGGACCTAATAATGGTGTGTATGACTGGACGATGTTTAAAACCAACCTATTTGCTTTAGGAAATGAGCGGTTAAAAGAGCAACAGTCCATTGCATTAGAAAAACTAGAAGCCTTTAAAAAACAAACTCTGGAAGGTAGAATGCCTATGTATGCTGCAAAAAATAAAAAGCAGTACGACATCAATAAAATAGATGAGTATCACATTAATATTCTTACGATACGTCTTATTTATTTATGGCTCGCCTTAAAAAACAAAAATAAACTTACTTGCGATAATGATGCACAGGAAGACTATGCAGGTATCTTAGAACAATGTGGTAATCTTAATATATCAGATTCTAAGGCGTCTTTAATAGGGCTAACAAGAGAAAAAATAGGAGCTGACGAAAATGGAAAAGAAATTATAAAAATAGATCTTAGAGATTTATGGCCACACGAATATCAGGTAGTTGATGAATGGAATGAAAAGCACGAAGAAGTCTTGCTAGACCGCTTAAATGATATTGTGATTTCAGAGCAGTATCCGTCGTTACATAGATTCATCAACACTTATTTCAATTATAACGCAACATTTCTCTCTGAAATGAATTTGCCTATTGATATGGTTAATTGGAATATGACTGATCTAGGAAGTTTTTTTACTCAAATATTAGACGATTATCTTAGTCAAGAAAAAAATAGTTGGTATTACGATGATCTAATTAAGATGTATCAAGATGAATTTGTAATGAACTATTTTGATGACCAGATAGGTCCACATCTTCCTGGAGTTAATAAGTTGTTTACCGAAGTATATAAAATAATTTAGGTATGATTTACAAGCCAAGTACTGTCGAGGAATATTTTGAAATTATCAAAATAAAAAGAGAGAACATTAAGAATGGTATAGACGATATTGAGCTTGGAAATTTCATATACAAGATTTATGAAGATTCTGGAGATAAGGCACGAAAAAGATTACAAGAATTATCTAAAGAAGAACAGCTATTTCTTGTTGAAAACTCAAATTCTTCAAAAGATGAGATTACTTATTACACAAGTCACAAAGAAGTAATTCTAAAGGCTTATAATTTATTTGGTTTTGATTTATTAAAATATGACCCAGAATCAAAAACCTTACCTGAGATTATCCTGAAGGAAAGAGCACAAAGGGATTTAAAGTTATATTTAGCTGAGAATAATCCAGATGGTTCTCTATTTTCGAGAGGGGTTCTTTACAGATTAGCGCAAAATAAAATAGTTGACGGAGAAATCCTTAAAGAAATATATTATCAATCTGTGGCGCGTTCAGATATTAGAAAAGAACTTCTTTCTAACCCCAATGTGCCTGCAGATATATTAGAAAAGCTTTATAATGAATTTGCTATTGAAGGGGACCTAATAAGATTTTTAGTAGCTGATAATCCTAATAGCCCAGCAAGCTTACTTAAACTTGTTTGGAAAGATGGAATGGGCGATAGTGTGTTGAGGAAAAAGCTATTAAATAACCCAAGTTTTAGTAAAGAAGTTTTCGTCACCTCTGATAAACGTTGCTTTATTGCAACTGCTGCCTACGGATCAAATGATGCAATTGAGGTAGAGCAGTTTAGGAATTATCGAGATAATACTATTCTCAACAAAACAGGCGGTGAATTTTTGGTAAATACTTACTATTTGATTTCTCCTTTTATTTCCAAAATACTGGATAAGAGCTCATTTTTGAGATTGCAAACACGTAAGTTTTTGGACTTTCTTTTAACTCATTTAAAGACAGATTAATATGGATTTAAAACAGACTATCACTTCACTGTTTGAGAAAAGAGATCAAATTGAACAGCTCGCTAATTTTCAAAAAGAAGCTTTCTACCAACCATATTTAGGACATAAGATTACTATTTGTGATACAATTATTGACATAGCGCAGTCTAGTGGTTACCATATGATTGTTACTGAAGATTATAGTTCAATAGATAGTTCTTTTGTTACTCGTTATTCTGGAAATAAGGACAACAAGATTGTTGCTAGCGTGGAGCATTTTAATGGAGACTTTTTTGCACCTATTTGTATTAGGATTCACTGTGGTTATAACATTACTAAGTCTTCAAATGTATTTAACAATTATAATAAATTCCACCAGCAAATTTGTAACATTACTGGAACCATAAAAAGTATAGGTTACGGGAGTAGTACGATATATTTAGAGTTGGAAAATTGTTCAGTGAGTCTGGCTGAGGAAAACTGGCTTACAGAGGATTATTTAGGACTACCTAAAGAAACTGAAGCTTACAAAAAGGAGAAAGCACGTCTCCGACTTATTGAAGAAGAAAAGAAAAGAGAAAAAGAACTTTATGAGAGGAATCTTAAAAGAAGTAATAGAAAAAAAGACCTGATAATAGTAGCGGTTTTAGGAATAATTACTTTATTAATTTATCTAGCCTGTTCTTAAACATTGAACTACTTCTTCTTATCACACTGGACACAACTCAAAAGCAGCCGGAACCAGCGCTAATCTTGCGATAAGAATTTCCTCATTGCAAACTTCGTATTTACCATAAGTGCCTTTTTCAATCTTAGTCATCGTGCGTAACAAGAATTTAGATTGGGTGGTAGATTTGTAGTATTGATAACGGGTAAAACGACCTGTTTCTCCAAGACTGTTCTTGGCTCATTCTTCCCATACTATAAAATGGGGAAAACTAGTCCTCCTGAATATTTGGCATATCAAAATCAGAGATATGTTAAAAATCAATAGCAACAACTTCCTTTTATTCCTAGTGTCATTAGCATCTTTTTTTGCTGGACTTTATTATCCATTATTTACCGTATCTGGTTCTATTCTAGGTTTTGAAATCTCACAAGAACAAGTCACTTTTTTTCAAAGTATTGAAATTTTAGAACAAGAAGGCTTTAAGGAATTAGCGATGTTACTTTATGGTTTCGTAATCATTTTGCCGGCCATTAAGTTTCTGACCATACTTCTTAATATCTGTGGAATTAATGTATTTGGTATTAAGATCAATAATTTACTGTTAAGCCTCCAAAAATATGCGATGGTAGATGTCTTTGTCATTGCACTTATAGCGATTGCATCTAAATCTAATCCTATGTTTTCCATTAATCTCGAGCTTGGAACGTATGCGCTTATCACCAGTGTCGTTAGTGGCATTCTGCTTTCTCTATGGATTACTACTAATTCCGCCTTCGCGAAAGCGGAAACTAAAAGAACATATTAGGGAAAACTCGCATCATTAAATATTTGAACCATCAAAAACAGAGAAACTATGAATAATCAAAATCACAATACTATGAACACTAATAAAAAAGACAACGCTATGAATAAAAGTAAAGGAATGAAGAAAGTTTATGATCCTCGCAATATTGCAGATAAGACTGCAATGGATATAGATCAGATAAGTCAAGGACAAGAAGATAGTAATAAGGTGTCAACCATTTACTCAGATGAGTTGAAGAAGGACTGGAATCTTGTAGAGCGTATCGCAAATAAAGATATGTATAAGGCAGTAGTGGCAAATCGAAAAGCACTTTTTAATGCTACTGCAGAACATCGTGTAGAATTTTACAAAGAGGTGCTGGATGCACGACTAGGCGCATTACGTGAGCAAACTCAGGCTGGACTAATGATGATACGTGGGCACTATCGTCGTCAAGTAGCTGCTTATATGAGTGGTGAAATGGAATCCCTTGTTATGGAGCTTGGTGAGAAACGCGAGTCACTTTTCTTAAAAATGGCACGTAACTATGACTTTATCGATAAGTTAAATGGAAATGAATTCTTGATTAATCGATACCTGGAAGCCATCCAGAATGAAACAGAGATGGTAACCAGTACGATGGAGAAGCTTGCTAAAAACTTTGAGCAATCCATTATGGAACAAGTAGCTAAATATCGCAGTAGCGATTAAGCTACTGACGATATGGGGAAAACTACCTCAATACCATATTTGAACTATCAATAACAACAAGAAACAATACGCTATGAAAAGATCTAATCAGAAAAAGATGAAAACAATCGAAAAGCCAAACTCAGCCTTAAAATGGAATAGTCCTGCAATGATTGTGCTCAGCATCTTATCACTAGTAGAACTCGGAATTTGGATTTATAAGATATGCCAATAAACAAAATTGGGAAAACTGAACTAAACTAATATTTGAATCATCAAAAAACAGAGAAACTATGAATAATCAAAATCACAATACTATGAACATTGATAAAAAAGACAACGCTATGAATACAAGTAAAGGAATGAAGAAAGTTTATGATCCTCGCAATATTGCAGACAAGACTGCTATGGATATTGATCAAATAAGTCAAGGACAAGAAGATAGTAATAAGGTGTCTGATATCTATCGTGAAGAATTAAATAAGGACTGGAGTTTGGTTCAGCGTTTTGCTCAAAAAGATATGTATAAGGCAGTCGTTGCAAATCGCAAAGCACTTTTCAATGCTACCGCAGAACACCGTGTAGAATTTTACAGAGAAGTGCTGGATGCACGACTAGGAGCGTTGCGTGAGCAAACACAAGCTGGATTAATGATGATACGTGGTCATTATCGTCGTCAAGTAGCTGCTTATATGAGTGGTGAAATGGAATCCCTTGTTATGGAGCTTGGCGAGAAACGAGAGTCACTCTTCTTAAAAATGGCACGTAACTATGACTTCATCGATAAGTTAAATGGAAACGAGTTCTTAATCAATAGATATCTGGAAGCCATCCAGAATGAAACAGAGATGGTAACTAGTACGATGGAGAAGCTTGCTAAAAACTTTGAGCAATCCATAATGGAACAAGTGGCTAAATATCGCAGTAGCGATTAAGCTACTGAAGATATTGGGAAAACTGCCTCAACAACATATTTGAACTATCAAAAACAACAAAAAACAACACGCTATGAAAAAGGAAACAAAAATGAACGAATTCAATAAGACTTTATTAAACATCGGAGGTTTCGATGTAGAAACTGCAAATGAATGTCCTAAGAAGACTTGGTTAGTATTAAGTCAGTATAGCGCAATGTTGTTTATTCCGGTACTAGTAGGGCTATTTACAGCTGGATATGCTGCCTCCTTATTAACAGATAGTCTTTTAGGTGGTATTGTAGGTGGTATTATTTATGCCATCATTGTATTTACAATTGATCGAGGTATCCTGAGTACTGGTCGTTCAACAACATTCTCACTAGGAATGTTAATCCGTGTGGTGATGGCAATTTTATTAAGCACACTTGCTGCAGAACCTTTAGTCTTATATGTTTTTGGTGATACAATCGCTGAAGAACAATACAGACAAGAACAAGGAGATATAGCTCCTTTAGACGATAAGTATGCTGTAATGTATGGTGATATCAACAATCGAGTTCAGCAATCTTCAAATAATGTAAAGCAATTACAGATTTCCTACACCCAAGAGATGGATGGTACAGGCGGTTCAGGCAAAAGAAGCCAAGGTCCTATTTACAGACAGAAATATCAGGACTACCTAGACGCAAAAGAAGCACATTCTGCTCTTCTTGCAAGTTTATCTCAAGAACGTGAAAGACTAAATGACAGTTATAAGAAAGAGGTCGCTACATTAAAGAGTGCGCAAGCAACCAGTTTGGCAGGAAGATTAGACACTTTACACGAGGTAAAAAGTACTTCAGTTCAAATAGGAGTTTGGATACTAAGATTAGCACTTATTATGATAGAGCTTGCTCCTTTGATGATTAAGTTAAAGAAAAGTGATAGCTGGGAAGTGTACTGGGATTTGGTACAATCTAAAAATGATGAGCACCGTCAAGTGCACAACAATAGTGGTAGTTTAAGGATAGCGCGTTTGGATTTAGAAGATAAATTAAGTCACGAACGCGAGATAACAGCTATACACTTTAACCATGAGCGCTTAAAGAGAGAGCAACAACAAGATATTCTGCGCTCTAAGTTTGATATGGCAATTGCTGCTAGTGAACTTAAAATGGAATACATAAAGAAGGCTCTGTCTAAGTATAAAGACAATGATCGTATCAGAGAAGACTTACTTGATGAGATAGAGATTATTAATGCTGAATTTAAAAGAGAATTAGAAACTAAATAAAATGCTATGAAAAAATTATTACTCGCATTAATCATATTAGGTGGAGGATATTACTACTTCCAAGGAACTGAAGGAGAAACGCTCACTGTTTCTGAATTACTGAACACTAATACTCAAGGAGATCAGTCTATTGTAGAAGTCACTGGTAAAGTAGAAAGTAACTTCAAATTGTTCTACAGTATCTACGAATTGCAAGATCAAAAAACAGGAGAAAGTATAATGGTCACAAGTAAAACTGAGCTTCCTAAAATAGGAACTACTATTTCTAAGAAGTTAAGGAGGACTGATGTTGTAACGATTAACGATAAAACATTTTCACTATTTGAGGAAGTGGATTAAGCAAAGCTCTTCTAATTATTAACCAAAACCAAAATATGACTAAAAACAACCCAATCAAACTAGGCGAATTCTTTTACACTTCATTTATGTTGAATAAGCTAAAAGACAACAGTGGAGTCTTAAACGCAAAACCTATCAAAATATTAGTTAAATATGGCGATATAGAAAGTGTAACCACTAAGAATCAACCTAAAAATTGGGTATGTGCAACTACTACTAAGGGGCAAAAAGTATTTAAAGAAAAATCTCTTGATCGTTTTATTAAAGAACTCAATTATCAAGGGATTGTAAAAACATCCAAATATGAGGCAGTAAATCTTTTTTGCGTAAATGGCATAAATTCAAATTGCCTTTTTATCAATGAAAAATGCTTTAAGGTTTCTAGGACTTACAAGAAAAGTGTTTTTGATTTATTACAAACCTATTTTTCTAATCCTTAAATAATTACCACTAATCCTTGAATTAATGTAACTCAGCACTTTTTGTTTGAGCCAGAAGAAAACAATCTAATATTTAACAAACTAAAACAATTCAAACTATGAAAAAATTAATCTACACAACCCTACTAATTTGCTTTACAACAACTGTATTTGCACAGAAATTAACTCAGAATGAATCTACAAAACGATGGGAATACATCCAAGTTTTTGAAATGCCAGATCAGAATGCAGCAGAGATTTATCAACGTATTTTAACGAATTATGTAACACAAGCAGATGTTATTCAATCGCAAGTTGAAAACGAAAAAATAGTCTTGAGATATCAATTTAGACTAGGCACCTTTAAATATGCTAAAGTCACAGAGACCTATGATATCAAGGATGGAAAAATTAGATGGAGACTCAACAATGTAGTTTACTTAAAAGCAACAACTGCCTTATCAAAATATAAGGAGTTAGATAACACTTCTGATAAATCAATCATTAAAAAAATAAACAAGCTATTACCAGATTGGATCAAGGATATAAATGATAAAATCGTGAATACTCCTTCTGAGGATAATGACAAGTGGTAATAAACAAATTCAAACTAAAATCAATTTAAAACTTAAATCAACAATTATGAACACAATTACAAAACAACTAACCGTATTAGCAGTATTAATTTTCAGTATCAATTCCTTTGCTCAAAGCTCAGAATTTATGATAAGCCCTTATTTAGGAGTAGGTGGCTCAATGGGTGGTGATAAGATCAAAACGCCAGCCATAGGTGTAAATGCAGAGTACTTTCTCGATGAGACTTTATCAATTGGTATACAAGCCGGTTATAGTACCTTGAATAGAGAAGGTATTTTTAATGAGCCAGATGAAGATGTAAGTGGTATTACTATTGGAGGTTTAATGAATTATTACTGGACTGATAGTGAGACGTTCAATTTTTACACAGGAGGAAGCGTTGGATATGATGGTCACTCTGGAGTGTATATTGATGGAGGATTCTATTACGAAGTTCACGCAGGAGGACGATATCAACTATCAGAGAATTTAGGGATTTATGGGGAATTAGGATATGGTTTATCCTTATTGAAGTTAGGGGTCAGTTTCGCATTATAACAAACTAGATTAAACCCATAATTACTTTAAGCAATTATGGGTTTAATCGAATATTATTGTTTTTTTTCCATCCAAATCAGTCGCGAAAGCAGCTCCATTATAAAAAGGCTCTAGTAGTAAATAACGCTCTTTATAGATAGGGTTTCCTTTAAGGTCAATGTGAAACCAGCCTTGTTGATCTTTTGCGCAAGCGATACCCTTATGGTAGATGTTTAAGTCTTGAAAAAGTTTATGATGTACTCTAGATCCGTCTTTGTAGATATGAGTGAAAAAGTTGTTTTGTAATTGTACACAAGCGATGGATTCTCTAAAGTCTCCAGCATATTTAAAAGACTCATTGTAAAGCCTTTGTCCATTTTCATCTATATGAAAATAGGCATTGCCTTGATCTCTCACAGTACAAACATTTTGTTGGTAATTACCTGTCCATTTGTATAGCTCCTTGTAGATAGCTCGGCCTTTTAGATCTATGTGGTAAGTACCGTCATCGTCTATTACAGCAGCTTTATTATAGTAGTACCCGAAGGTTCTGAGATAACGCTTATCATAAATAGGCTTTCCTGTTATATCGATATGATAGGCGCCAGAACCATCAGTGACAGCGGCTAAACCTTCTTTATGAAAATTAAGCGCTGTCCGGTACTTTTTACTAAATAATGGCTGACCTTTATAAGAATAGCCTGTTTGATTTTTATTGAGCTTTATTTCGTTCCATTTCATTATTTGGTGAACGTTAAGATAGTTTGTAATTCATTTAATGATTTTGCCTCTTGAAAAATAAATCCAGCCTTATTAGCTAATGCTATGTATTCATAAGATGAACGCTCAAAGCTTTCACATAATGCCAACATATTTAGCGATAAAAGTGTAAGATCGATATTGATTTTATCTGTACAATTTTCAATAACATACAAATGTCCTTTCTCTGGTAAGGCATCATAAACATTATTAAGTATTTCAGAGGCTTTATCATCATTCCAATCGTGTAGAATTCTCGAGAGAATGATGGCATCAGAAACCTTTGGTATTTCATCAAAGAAGCTACCTGCTTTAAGGAATATATCAACCCTAAGATCGCAACTCTCAATTACTGGTGGTAGATCAAAAACATAGCATTCTAATTGAGGGAATTCCTCTTTAATTTGCGATATGGCAGCTCCATAACCACCGCCAACATCCATTATGCTTTTATGTTTACTGAAATCAATCTTATCTGAAAGGTTTTGATAGTCATCTTTCGCGTAAGCGAACATAGCCTTCTGGTACTGATCCAGTTTCTTTTTATCTTGATTTAAAAATTCAAAATAATCTTGATTATAATTGTTTTGAAAAAAGCTTTTTCCTGTTTTGACAGATTCATCCAAGGCCATCCAAGCCTGCAAATGATCTCCAGACCAATTAAGACAAGCGTATTTTAAGGTTTCAGGATGATTTTCTGTCAAGTAGACTGATAAATCATTTAATGCATAGATGTTTTCTTCTTTGTCCAAAAACTTGATACTTACTAGCCCTTTTAACAGCAGTTTTATATGTTGTTGAGCAACGGCCAAATGTTGTGAGATTTCTAATGACGTTTTTGCGCTCGATTCCAAAACCTCAAATAGGTTGAGCTTACAAGCTGTATTAACAGTCAGGTATTTCCAATGTTCCGTAAAGAATGATTTTAAAAAGTCCCTGTTATTCATTCAACAACTTACTTTTTGTATTGGAAATTTGAACGTCAGTTAAACCACAAGACATTAAATAATTAATGATGCCGCCTTCGTTTTTAATTACATCGAGTGCGATATTTAACTTGTCAATGGAAACATCCATTTCGCTTGCTAAGTAATCGGTTAACATATTTTCTTTTGGCGATTCTAGCAAGAGATGAATCATAGTAAATACTATTCCTGTACGATCTTTACCTGCGTGACAGTGTATGGCTATTGCGCCTTCTTCCTGCTCTATAATGGTTTCAAATATTTTCTTTACAGATTTTTTACATCCCATTGCAAAAAAGCGGTATGCAATTTCATGATTGGATCCCTCATTATGTTTCTCTTTAAACCATTCAGGTTGATCCCACGGATCAAATTGAGCTTTTACATATTTAATTTTACTCTTCAGTTCTGCTGAATACGGAATTTGCTCTAATTCTCGATCTGCTCTTAAATCGATTATGGTTTTTATATTATGCTTTTCTATTAATTCTTTATTTGATATATCAAAAACAGAACCTCGATAAACTAGTCCTTTTTTTATTTTCAAATTGAATTTTGAAAGATCTCTGAAATTCTTCATAAAGGCTTTCTCATTACACAGGTTTTACAGACTTCTTTAAACTTGTAATTATTAACTAAATCTTTATAAGAATCACTATTTAAAACCTCTTGAATAGAAGAGTTTTTGATATTGCCAAAATCTCCTAGCGATTGCCTTAGATGATCTGGTGCGCAGCAAGGTGATATTTTACCAGTTGCTGATATCCATAATTCTTTGGTTAAGAATGGACACTCATAGTCTGATGGCACTTCTACGATTTCGCCTTCTTTTATAGCAGTGATGTTTTCTAATACTACTTTTTCGCCATTAGGCTTTTTATATTTTTCTGCTGTAGCGTGAGCTTGTTCCACATAAATATTCCATTCTGCTACACTTTCTGGTGTTGCTCTCATAGAAAGGTCTTTAATCTCGTCAAAATGATCCCATAGTTGGTGTCCTTTAACTCGATCAACTCCTAATGATGCAGCAAGCTTGATAATATCTGCTAGCTCGTGCATATTATTACGCATAAAGGTTAACTGCAAGGTTACGCGACAATAGTATCCGTGTGATTTGAAATACGCATCCCTATAGTCTATGAACTCTTCTATGTTTTGTTTCGCTTTCGCGAAAGCGAGACCTAGCATTATATTTTCTGAGGTTTCAGCCGTAGCGCCATTCCAGCTTATTTTAACATCGGTGGTATTTGGAACTATTAAGCGTGCCCAGTCCAGAACCGTTTTTTTAGGAAAGGTTCCATTGGTAGTTAGGTTTATTTTGATGTTATGTTGCTCAGCAAGGTCAAATATTTGGTCAAATTGCTTATACAACAATGGTTCTCCCATTGTAGATGGAATTATTTCTTTCACACCTAAAGAAGCAGCTTGTTCAAAAATCTCCTCCACAGTTTTAAAGTCCATTCGACGTCTTTTTATTCCTGTGCTTTTATAAAGATTAGGAATAAAATCGCTGTATGGACTGTGCTCTTCGCACATAATACATTTGAGGTTGCAGTCTTCTGGATTAGTATCTATCGTTACTCTCCAGAGATTTTTAGGTGGAACAAATGTCTCATAAATATCTTCTAACTTCTCACAATGTTCGGTTATTGAAACCACGTTACCGTCTGGAGAATATAGATATCCTTTCTGACCGAGTTTTTCCATTTTATCCGGATTACTGATGGCATCTTCTAGTTGCAAGTGTAAATCACTTACGTCTCTATGCTTAAAAAGTAATCCGTTGACGTCGTGTTGTACGTATTCTTTCATTCCGCCATAATCTGCTGTAATTACAGGTATGTGACAAGCTTGAGCTTCGTGAATTACTAGTGGCGAGTTTTCTGCCCAGATTGAAGGAACAACAATGCAATCTACAGCAGAAAAAACATCCTTTACAATGTCTTCATTATTGTATTCTGGTAGAAACTCAATCTCATTGAGGGAAGATGACGCAAGTTGTTTTAAGGCTTGAGTGCTCTGTCCATTTTCACGACCATAAATAAGTAATCTAGCGGGTTGTTCCAGTTTTTTAAAGGCTTCTATCAATAAATTAATCCCTTTTGCAGGTATGTGCGTTCCTATGTAACCAAATGTGAATAGCTCATTCTCATTTTTATCATTAGTTGGTTTTAAATAAGATGTGTCAAACCCATAATCTAAGTACTGAATTTTAGACTCAGGTATATCAAAATCTGTAATAAAACGATTCATTAAATACCTGGCTGGGGCGATAAATAGATCTACCTCATCAATGATGGATTTCGTTTCCTGCATTCTCCTTTCAGTCCAACCAGTCCAGTTTTCTAAATCTAATTTTTCTTCCTTTTCTTTTCCACTAAAATAAACACGATAGCAGTCTGACGCACATTTGCTGTGATCTTGTTTATCGCATAATTGATGATTGTCTGCCTGGCCTATACTTCGTGTTAGAAATTGTCCTCGCGGACACATTAACCAGAAATCGTGCAGTGTAAATATTATAGGAATATGGTGTTTTTTTAAAACATCTACGATTCCTGTGGACAGATGATTGAGATGCCCAATATGAGCTACGTCTGGTTTTAATTTTAGAACAAGTTCTTGAAAAGCTTCATCTATAGCTTTATGCCGATAGCCATCTTTTCCTTGTGGATTATTTATGAAATAAAGTCCTGTGTTTTCTGAAACAATTTCTTTTCTTATTTCAAAATCTGGCGCATAAATGTTTTCTTCTCTAGTGAAAACGGAAACCTTATGATTTTTAGAAAGTTCTTTTACGATGGTTTTACTATACACTTCACTTCCAGCGTTGTATAAAGGCGGATAGCCGTGTATTATTTTAAGTATGTGCATTAAATATTGAGCGGAATTAAGTCAAGTCACCAAAGTTAAAAAAATGTAGAAAAGGACTATAAGTAATTATATTATTTACTGATTAAAGAACTTTATTACATAGTTATTAGGAATCTTCTCTTGCTCAAGCCTATAATTATTCTCCAATAAGAATCTATGTAATTCAGTTTCAGCTTCCGTTAGATTATCTAATTGAGGCACTTTAGATCCAGCACCTTCGTCATTTTCAAAGAAATTATCGAAGGTGTTTTTATCCATTAGTACGCTTTTAGTTTGAGGATAATATCCTCTTACTTGAGAAAGTATTTCAAAACCGTGAGTATCAAAATCACCCCAATACAATATCTCTTTGGTTTTGAGCCATTCAATATTCTTTAGATTAGACACGCCAAATCCTTGACCAAAGACGGCTATAGTATTAGTCATTTCAGGTAGTGTTAGAGTTGTGTACAGCGAAGTTTTATTTTCCACAATAATGACCTTTGAAGCATCTAAATTGAGTTGTTTAAAGTAACTTATTGGTAAAGCCATATCATTTACGCCTGAAAATGAGGTGTCCGCTATGTCTTGATCGAGTATTTTGAATCGGACTAAAGGTTCTGAATATTTTAAACCAAACTTTTTTTCAAATCTTTTTTCAAATGAAATATCTTCTGAATTTAAAATAGTTTCAAGAAGTGTAGTTAAAACAGATTGATTCTTTTCTACAAACTTAGTATGAACCTTAATTGGTAATTCTCTTATGTATAAACCAGGTCGAGGATTGTTTTTAAAATATGTACATACTTTTAATAGATCTCCCCACTTATCCAGGTTATTCAATAAAATGACTGGCTTTTTAAAAATCACTTCTTTTAGTTCTGGGAAAATTTTGAAAGTGACTTCACAAGCATTATCAAATTGGACAACCTCCTTTTCTTTATAAAGGTATTTTAGAAAATCCAGCTCATTGTCGAAAACAAATTGTGAGGGAAGACTTTGCAGACCCAGACCTTTCTTTCGTATTTGCGTATAGACAATCTTATAACCATATCCCTTTTTCTCTTTTGAATCGAGATAGAGTCTTTTAATCTCTTCACTATAACCTGAAGTGTTTTTGCTAGGTATTTTATTTCCTGGTATAATCAATGGGAAAAACACATCTCCATTTTTTTTACTTTGTAAGTAAGAGATGTATTTTTTATTGGCCTTTTTAAAAATTTCTTCTGGTGCAATCATACTTCTTCAGTAACATATTTTTCACGTTCTTCTTGAAATTGTTCTATGGTCATATCGTACAACCAACTATTTCGGTCATTTTTACGAGATGCAAAATGAACAAATGAGATATGATCTTCTACGATATCGATATTGTCGCTAGGAGTAACAACTAACAATTGCAGATGTAATTGCTTACAAAGATTAATTAAGTAGTTAGCCTTCTTGCTATCTTGGGCTTTAAACGCTTCGTCAATAGCTATAAATCTAAAAGAGTCACTTTCTGTTCCTGTTTTGGTTAAGCCAAACTGGTATGCTATTGCAGAGCCAAGAACAGTATATGTTAACTGCGCTTTTTCTCCTCCAGAAAGCTGTCCCATTCCTTCATAAGTTTTCTTTTTAGAATCATCTTCCCTATAGAATTCTTCTGCTTTGTACTCATACCAAGTACGTACATCCATTACCTTACTCCTCCATTCAAAATCACGAAGTTTTTTAATAAATGGTTCAATTGCATTTTCAAAATGGACTCGCTTACCGTCTACAGTACTGTGCATTTCTTTAAAGTTTGGAATAGCCTTAAGAAGGTATTCCTTGAACTCCCCTATGAGTTCGTTCTTTTTTGGCTTAGCGACTAATTGGATGTAAGTTGTTTGTGGTACAGTTTCAAAATCTATTTGTCTTAAAGAGGCGTTTAAAGCTGAAACATTCTCTTTAATCTCTTCGGACCAAGAATCAAAAAACTCATTAAATTCTCCGACTTTATTTGTTAAAGTCTCTTCTAAGTAGCTATCGAAGCGCTTTTTATAATCAGGCAGAGCTTCATCTTTTAGAGATATGTATTTTTCTTGAAACGCAGAAACCAAATCAACTTTAAGGCTTAAACTACTTACGTCAGATTCCCACGAAGGAAAACGGTTTCTAATCGTTTCTAGCGGATGTTTGAATACTCGCATTTTATCGCCAAGTGATTTTTCGAGCTTGCCAATAGAATCTGTAAGTGTTGTGATTTGGCCAATATTCTCTTTTTGAAATGCTGTTTTTGTTGCTTCAAAATTAGCGTAAGAAATCGTCTTAATACTATCATTATCTACCTCAAAATCTGAAATATCTATTTGATGAACAGGCAACGAGGCTAGTAATGCGTTATTTTCATCATATAGCTTTTTAGCGGTTTCTATTTGCGCTTCTACCTTACCGATGTGTTTGAGTATGTTATCTCGTTCTTTTGTATTGTTATCTAGTTCATCTTGAAGAATATCTCGCTCATCTTCTAAGGCTTTAATCTTGTTATTGGATTTTTTTAAGTTTTCAATACGTTTTTTTAGCGCTTCAGAAGTCTTCGCTGAAGTACTCCAATCTATAACATCAAACGACGGGAACAATTTTATAAGGTCATTTAGATGGTCTCGTTTTGTATCTAAAACAGTTAACTCGTTTTCAACTGTGTTGTATTGAGATTCCAAAAGCGTTTTTTCTTCTCTCAATTGTTTCACTTGTGTTCTCCAGTAACTTATTTTAGCGGTATTATCCCATCCTAAAACATAACGTTCTTTTGAAAGTGAAAACTTTCTATCATCCTTTTCGTGTCTTCCTCTGCCATATTTTGTAAGCCCTTTTGAGGTTATAGCTTTTTCTGCTTTCGCGAAAGCAGACATATCATCAGTACAAAGAAAATTAAAACGTGCTATTACATTTTGTTCTACCCATTCGTGGTACAGACTTGTGGTCTTAAAATCTAATTTATTAACTAAAAAGTCGTCCCCATAGTCTTGTTGAGAAAGATTTTTGATAGAGAAGGAAGAGCGAATACGCTCGTAGGATATCTTACCTTTTAAGTTGGTTTGATTAACGTACTTGTTAACCGCATCGTAGAATTTATCTGGTACTAATAGTTTGAGACCAAAACTGTGCAGTGCTTTCTCAATTGCCAGTTCCCAAGCAGTTTCAGTGTCTTTAATGGCAATCAACTCGCCTACAAAAGGAATATCCTCTTTAGTGGCGCCTATCGCATCAATTATTTCATTTCTTATCTCTGAAACGCGCCCTGTTATATTATTTCCCGTGTCTCTAAGACTCGCTACGGTATCTACGGCATCATTTATCGATTTATCTATTGTATCTATTTCGGCTTTTAAGTCATAAAAGCGCTTCTCTAGAATGGGACGTCCTTTTTTGATTTCTTTGATACTTGTTTTAGCACTATTAAGTGATTCCTGGAATATTTTCTTGGAAGGATTTTTTTTAAACCCAACAGATGAAGCAATGGTGTTATATGATTCCAGTTGTTTTTTTCGGTTCGTCGTCTCAGCATCAGCATTTGCTTTTTCTGTTTTCAATCCCTCTATTTGCTGTCCAACTTCATCCTTCTGTATTTGGACTTGTACCTTATTAAATTTGGTTTGAAGGTCACTATGCTGAGATTTTAACTCCTTTATCTTTGAATTACTTTCTTTAATGTCAGCAGTTAATCTCTCTTTTTCATTTTCTGATAACTCTTTGCCTTTCTCTGCAAACCAGTAAAGCGATGTATCTCTTTTATTTTCTAGTTGCGTTAATATCTCTTTCTCGGTGTTGAACTTCTCTGCAAGCTCATCAATTGGTTTTAGTTGTTTTATTTGTTCTTGTGCTTTTTCAATGTTACGCTTCGCACTCATTAAGGTTGCAAAACTCTCATCTAAAGTTTTATACTCATCTTCTGCATCT
>CAWUIT010000011.1:0-23144 GCA_963922345.1 uncultured Dokdonia sp.
AGACGACGATACGGAAGATATTATGACACTTCGTACAATGCTCAACTTTGAACGTGCCTATGAGCTAGAGATGAAGCGAGAAACTGGAATGAAAGACGAATTTGGCAAGACTTATCGTAAAATGCCAAATGGTAAAACCCTTAAAGATTCGCTTCACAGCTACTTCCTTGCAATGACCAAGGAAAAAGCTGAACACATTAAGACCGAAGTCAACTTAGAAGGCTTTTTAAATTCTTATAAAAGTAGCGGTATGAAGCAGGAATTTATTACAGAGTTTAAGAGGCGGATTGGGTAGCTACTTTATTTCCATATCCCTTTTCTAATAAGTGCTTTTTTGTAGCCTATAACTTGCTCATCATCTTTTGTGTCTGGGTGCTGTAATATTTCCTTTATCTTTTTTATTACAGCTGGTGAATCAGCTCCTTCTTTTTGTGCGATTTGTAATAACTCGTTAGCTTTCTTTAATTTGAATTGAGCCTTAGCTAAAGCTTTAGGACCATTTATAGGGTCTTCATATTGCTCTTGTAAATTGAAATGAATATCAATATCTCCCTTATATCCAATTAAAAAATTTGTAGCTCCATCTGCTGTGACCTTATTAGTTGTAACAACATAATCCTGGTCGTGTGTAAGTCGATTTATTCTAGTTTGGCCGTCTGCATACTTGTTCGGATGTATTTCTAAAAAATGAGAGCGGTCCAATGGTAAAGTAATTACAGCATCAGGGTCGTACAATCCTTCAAATCGATTTGTATTTATGTGTCTTATAGAAACTGGATTGTCGGATGTGATTAATGGAGTGTTACTGTTATTAATCTTTATTACATTAATCGTACAATCAAATTTATATTTTACAAAATCTGCCCAATACTGTAGATGATTTATTAAAAAATCTTGTCTGGCTTTTTCATTATATTCCTTCTTGACTTCATCCAAGTCGTCAATATGAAACTTAATTTTAGTCTCACCTGCAGTTATTTTTACTATGCCTTGTTCATTTGGAAATTGTGATGCTCTATTAAAAATTTCCTCATTCATTGAAATACTCATATCCAAAATTCTAGGAGTTCTAAAATATAATGAGAGGCATACATAAAGAATTTGCAATTTTTGCTGCGAATTAACGGCGTGTAATGACTCATCAATTAATAGGCTATAAATTTTTGGAAATTCTGAATCGACGTGCTCTGCATAATATTTTTCAAGGGCATACTTATCATTTTCCGATTCTACGGGTAAAGTGTATAGATTTTTCTGAAAACATATATCTTTTGTATCTATTTGTTCAAGCAAATGGTCTTGTTCTAATCTATAGATATCGACAAAATATTTTCCTTTTTTTCCAGCAATACCAAAATTCTTTAAGTAAGAGCGCGGTATATAGTGTTGTTTAATTGGATTAGACATTCATTAAAATTTAGTTCCCATAAAGATAGTCGCTTAAGTTTCAACTAAAAAAAGTATTAATTTATTTGTGACATCCACGTCCCAAACTACAATCCCACTACGCAACTCACAGCATCACAAAAATTACTTTTATGAGAATACGTGAGCGCACCACAGAAACATACCATCCAAGGGAACGATGGCAAATACAACTATCTCTTATTTGATAGTGTGTTTGCCTTTAATGCGTTTGTAGATGATGAAGTCAAGCAGTTGTCTTCTTCTAACCAATCGCGTTGGGATTGGGTAACGCAAAGCACAAGCGATAATCTAAAAAACGGTACGAATTGGTACGGCACACCAGCACCCAAAAATGTAACCGAACTAGAAACGTATCGTACATTTTTGGGAATGCCTCTGGTGGAGAAAATCCAGCCCAAAATTAAAGATAAGCTTGCCGATTACCTTCAATATCTGAATGACTCTGTGATGCCTAAACCTAAGATGGCATATAACGATAGAGGTCTTGGGGTATTTTCATTTGAACGTGCTGCAATGGCGATGTTTCAGCAGTTTCCTGTAAATACAGGAACACCGCTTGACACTTCTGTAAGCCAAATGAATATTGAACTGCGCAACAAACAAATCCAGACTTCGGTAAAAAGTGTGTACGCTTATTTTCAGGATAAACAGCAATCCTATCCATCATTGCAATTGTACCTAATGGCAGGTGCAAATGCCCAGGTAAAAGGGAACGATTTGCTATACGTAGGTCTCGCTTGTGCTGAGTTGGTTGAGTTTATGGAACTGCGCGGTGTTTCTGTAGAAGTGAATGTGATGCTAGGCACGTCCTTCAATAATCAGGTCACGATGGGTTGCGTGCGTGTCAAGCGATTTCAGGATAAACTGGATAAGAACCAGCTGTTATTAATGAGTAGCGACCCCAGGTATTTCCGCTATCGAGGTTTCAAATCTCTGGTGGCGATGAGTAATTATTTTGAGTTGACCATTCCTTCAGGTTTAGGGACAATTTCTGCTAGTATGGGAACCGCTTTCGCGAAAGCAGTAAACGAAAAAGGCTTTGTCTTTGAACAAAGCTACTCAATGGAATCTGCCGTAAAAGAGGTCTCACAAATAATTACCAATTATAAAAAACAACTCGATGCAAAAACCAAAAATTAAACTGGAACCACAAGTAGTTCAACGGATAATGGATAGAGCTATGGAAATTAATAAAGGATGCGCTGAAAAGTGTAGAGATTTTCAAGTTATGCTTTCGCGAAAGCGAGAAAACACCTTAATACTGCGGTGGACTACGATAGATATTTCAGATATAGAACGTCCTGTACAATGTTACAGATATGAGTGTTTTGAGATGGATGGCACACCGCAATTATGTTCCATTCATTATGCGAATCAAGAGGAAGCCAATGATTTTTTCTGGTCGTTAGAACCGCTCTACCAACAAGAATATGCTATAGACCATAAATTATAGATGATGTATAAAACCAAAGAAATAAACAAAGCCGCTTTAAAAGCATTGCAGATAAAAAATCAAGATGAAATTGTAGAACTCACAGGTAGTAAACTGAATCCAGTACAAGCTTGGGAAGTCATTAAATCTACTTCGGAAAATTTTAGTAAGCCTGATGCCAAGGCACAAGAGGCAGATGCCTTGCTTTATAAAATGCTACATCCAGATGTTTCAAAAAAGACAACAAAAAAGAATGATACTGAAATCATTCGCCTAAAGGAGAAAGAACGTGCCAGAGCGCTTGAGCTTCTGGAACTAGAATTATTAATCGCTGCTTAAAAACATACAATGACGATACAACAACTACAAGCGCTCGATATGAGCAAGGTACAGCCCGAAGCGTTGCAAACTGCCGTGCAAGATATTTTAAATGACTACGACGCAACTACCGATAAAAAAGCCTTTGAAGACATCGCCAAAGAGAATATTGAAAAAGTGTTTTTACTGGTTGAACGTCTCTCTCCTAAAGCCATTAAAGAGGTAAAAGAAGAAGCTCCGAAAAAGACTGAGAAAAAAGAGGTAGCAAAAGATGAAAAGGAAACTGCTATAGAAAAGAGAACTTCTGAAAAGCCTAAAAAACCTAATAATACCGTCAAGAAAGAACTCGATGCATTGAGTGAAGATATTAAGGCGTGTCGGCTAAAAATCAGAAAGTTTAATGAGGAAAAGCGTAAAAATCAGCCTAAGAAACCCAAACCGATGCGCCATACCAAAATCAAGAACCATTTTATAGCGATTGCCAATTTGATTCCGCCAGCGCATAAGGAAAATGTTAAGATGCAAAAAGAAGCTGAGAAAATATTGTTGCGTGCCTACCGTGGTATAATGAACACCTACGGAATCAACTTTGTACGTGCCGAAGCTGGTGAAAAGGACATCAAAGAGAAGTATGATAAAATGGAAGTGAAAGCTAAAAAATAATTATGAATAAAAAAGTATTAATTATTACAGGCGCAGGACTCGCCATTGGTTTTGCAGAGGCGCTTATTTATTACAATTTAGGTAAGAATGACCAGCAAGAAAAATTCAAGTTTCAAATACCAAAGGGTGCCGAACTTTTAAAGACCACAGGCATTATTATCGCCACCTCGCTTGCCACCGCAGCACTCTCAAATATCATTGAAAATGCAATGCAAGACAAAGAACAACTTATACCAATAACCGCATAGATTATGAAAAAAATAGAACATAAAACTTTCCTAAAGAATAATAGCCTCGATAAAAAATTACTCTTGGAACCCATTCAAGATAAAATTGAAATTTTTGACAGAATGTATGCCCTGCTAGAAACGGTTTCAGATTGTGAAAAGGGCAACTTACTAGAACAGCTCGAAGCTCTCGACCTAGAAATACTAGAAGATATTGATGAAGAGTACGCTGATAAACTTGAGTTTAATGAGATTGAAGAAGCTCTAGAAGAAATGCCAGCTCTTGAAACAAAAGTTCCAAAAAAAGAATCTCATAAACCAACTGCCGATGAGGCTATACTTTATGAATTGGTAAAAATGGGAAGAACCCAAAACATAGGACGTTCTACTTTTAAAGATTTAGGATTAAAATCTAAACTCGGTTGGGAAACGGTTATTGGGAAGTATCGTGTGGTTAGGACTAGTGTTTTTAGGTATCGGTATGGGGTTGAGAGGATATAAGGTAATGGTGTGCTCAATAAAAACCTCTGTTCAGTGACAATGAACAGAGATTTTTATTGAACATTCATCTCTAACGTTCTGAGTCTACATTAAACCACGGTTTACCTTTTCCTATGGCAAGATCTTCTGCAAAGAATCGATTTCCCAATCCGTCTAGAGGTATATATGTAACTTGAATTCGCTTTCGTATAAAATCTAATCCCAGGTCATTAGGTTGGTCGTTTCTATTAAGCAAGTGCTCAATACCAGTTCGTAATTGACAAGAAGTCGTTGGTTTAAAAGGACTTGTTTTATCCTCTGGCACTACCCAATTAAAAGTCTTTAGTTTTAGATGTTGCGATAATCTACTTCTAAACGTAGTCGTTTTGCCGACATAAACTAATATGTGTTTTTCATTTACGTTCCAATCCCAAATAAATGGGTAGTGTTTGTTTCCTGGCCCTTTTATTTCTAAAGAACGATTAAGGGTTTCTACGATACCATCATTATTCGTTAACCAAAAAGCATAAAGTCCTTTTTCGCAATTAGGTATATTAGTATACCTAATCTTATTTCCATTAAAATTAACATAGTGAGATAAAGGCATTGAAGCGTTAAAATCTAATAATTGATCTACAGCTGTATTGATTAGATTTTCATTCATAGACTATATTACTTTTTTACATCGCTCACATATATCCATCATTTGAGCAATTTTAGAAAATTTACATAGACACGCAGGATAAAGGTGTAGTGTTATCTTAACAGATTAAAATTTTGATTTTTCTTTAAACTTGATTGAATTAAAAGCTGTGTTCAAAGGAACATTTAAGCTCAGGAGGTTAATTTTTGCAACTTATTCTTGTAATTATTCAATTCCATATTCAGCTCAGTTTTTCTATTGAACTGCTTACTCTTTTTAATTTGTGATTCTAACTTCTCTATTAAAAAGGACAGTTCTTTTACTTGACTTTGATATTCAATCAATTCAGTTATAGAAGCAAATCTTTTTTTATCGTCACTAATCAAAGAACAAAAGTCGTGATAAGTAAAGTCAATACTTCCTTTCAATTTAAGTGAAAAATCACACTTATCTTTATTAATCCAACCTGATAAGAAGACCCAATCTATTACTGAATTATCTGGGTTTATAGGATGTGGATGCTTTTTTGCTGTACGGATTAGAACTTCTTCTTCAAAATTGATTATAAATATGATATGATAAGGGATCGATTTATCTATCAAATCTAAGAGACCACTTATTGATTGCTTTTCTTTTAAAATAATCTCAAACAATTGAATCTCTTTTACATCGTCTCCGGAGAGATTAACTGTTTCCTGAGAAATTTTATGCTTCCAAGTAATCTTAGCAACATAGTTAGTAAAGTCTCTTTTCTGCTTTGAATTTGCATAGTCATCAAAAGCATTTTTAGGAATGTTTCTGTTTACAAGAGTTGATTGAGGTAACTTATATATTTCCAACTATTTGATAATTAAAAATGAAACTAGACTAAAATCCTCTATTCCTTTAATTTTATCCTTTAGAGCTGTGGTTCCGCCGGATTTAAACAAGCTATGCACATCTTTCTCTTTCTCAGTTTTCAATATACTGGCTATACTATCTTTTAAAAGTTGTGAGTAATCATCCATCTTTGAATAATCTTTGGTTTCCTGTGATAGCTTTTCGCATAACTCAAGTATAGGATTTTCTTTTCCCTTGGAAAGCATACGCATTGCGTCCAATATTTTCTTTGATTCAATGTGTCTTAATAATACTTCATTGTTATCTGTCATATATACTAGATAAAATGGATGCAGCCTGTTCAACTTATCAATATTGACACTTGTATTGATGTTTTTAAGTACGAAGATGACACCTGGTTCTAAATTATGATTAGACTCAACAACCGCGTGTAAACCTTCTGGGACATTTTTTAACTGACCATATCGCTTGATTAGGTTTGATAAATCAACCCTAAAGTCATTGAGTCCTAAATCTGTTATACTGACACCTTCTCTCAAATCTTCTAGGTCAATAACTTCTTCTTTAAGTTTTTCTAGCTGTATTTTTCTGTATTCTAGATCTTTCTCATCGACATTTAATATGTTGTCATCACCAGTACTTGCCATATTACTTATGAGCATTTTATTTTCAACACGTTGCTTTAGATTTATATAGGAATCTAGAGTAACATCAGGCCAAAAATTAACCATTGTAATAGTGTCGTTTTTAGACCCAATTCTATCTATTCTCCCAAAACGCTGTATGATTCTTACAGGATTCCAGTGTATATCGTAGTTTACAAGATAATCACAATCTTGTAAGTTTTGACCTTCTGAGATGCAGTCTGTAGCAATTAAAATATCAATAGAATCTTTTATTGACGGATATAATTGTTCTTTGTCTTTTGAGACCGGAGAAAAACAACTTAACAATGTGTTCAATTGGTTAGGTATAGATTTAGTTGTTGACATACGTTTAGAACCAGTTATAAGAGCTGTATTCAAACCAAAAGATTTCTTGAGGTGTTTTCCTAAATGAGTATAGAGATAGTTTGCTGTATCTGCAAAGGCAGTAAAAATGATTACCTTTTTATTATTTTTATTCTTAGGGTTTTCTATTTTTTCTTCTATCCTTTTTCTAAGCGATTGAAGTTTTAAATCTTTTTTGCCTTTTAACTCAGAAACCGAAGTATGTAGACTTTCCAGAATAAATAAATCTTCACTTAAATCTTCACTCCATCTCGCTGTATCAATATCTGCAACGTGAACTTTTATCTTTTTACCGATAACACTTTCTTCGTCTCCCCAGTTAGCTTCCCAATCAAACTCCTCGTTTTCAATTTTAGCTTGAATCCCAGAGTATGCCTCGTCCTTTCCGTTTTCTATAGCTGTCAGTGCTTTTTTGATTTGCTTTATCACACCATCTAGAGTAATTCTAAAAGAATCTACAGAGCTTTCCAAACGCTTCAACAAGTTGATGCGCATTAAAATTTGCAGACTTTTTTCACGATCCATTTGGGTAAGTCGCCCGCCTTTTACCGTCTTGTCATACAGATCAGCATAGAATTGAAGCTTGCTAGGTAGTATATAATTTAAAGGCGAATAAATAGATAGGTTTAAAAGTGTCAGCTTTTCGGCAATTTCGGTATAAGTAACAGATGCGTCATCTGTAAGTGCACTTTGAATAGAAACTGGTTTATCTCTCTTCGGAAACTCTCCAATATCGGTGGTGTCATAGTACGTTGTAATATGCTTACGAGACCTAGCTATTGTTAAGGAATCTAATATTTCAAAGAAATCAAAGTCTAACATATCTAGAAGCTTCTCCGTCGTTCTTTCTTCAGTGTTAAATTTTGACCAGACATTAAATGCTTGTTGTGCTCTTCTAAAAATGATGTCGATTCCTTTATCCGTATTCAGCTTATCATCAATCTGAGAAGCTTCTCCTTCGTAAGCTAGAGCCAGTTGGTTTCTTAAATCATTAAACCTATTATTTACAGGTGTTGCAGAAAGCATCATTACCTTAGTCTCAATACCTTCCTGGATTACTTTCCGTAATAGTTTTTGATACCTGTTTTCTTTTCCAACTACGGTATTGTTGTTTCTAAAATTATGTGATTCATCAATAACAATAAGTCCATAATTACCCCAATTAACACTTTCTAGGTTACGTCCATTACTCATTCCTCGTTCTCTCGACAAGTCGGTATGGAAAAGTACATTATATCCAAAACGGTCTGCTGAGAGGATATTATTTTTATCATTGAGCCTAAAAGTGTTCCAGTTGGCTTCTAATTTCTTAGGACATAGTACCAGTACATCCTTATTACGCATCTCATAATACTTAATAACTCCAAGTGCTGAAAAAGTTTTACCTAATCCTACACTATCTGCGAGAATACATCCTTTGTATTTTTCAAGTTTATTAATTGCTCCAATGACTGCATCTTTCTGAAAATTATACAGCTTACTCCAAATGACAGAATGCTTAAATCCAATCTGGTCATTAGGTAGGTTGTCCATTGAAATATCATCAAGGAAATCATTGAAAATATTATAGAGTGTTATGAAGTAGATGAACTCTGGACTATTTTCTTTAAAAGCGTTTTCAAAATATTCTTGTACCTGAGAGGTTACATCTTTTAAGTCCTCTTCGTTTTCCCATATTTGGTTAAAGTATTCGAGATATGCACTACTTTGAGGGAATTCAGATTTTTGAATAAGAGTAGGAAATCCTTTTTTATGCGTAATTCCTAAATCGGATGAAGTGAAGCTACTCAATCCAGAATATGCAGCACTATCTGAAGCACCATTATCTAAATGTATCATTCCATTAATAGCGTTACCGCTATCTATGTTAGATTTGAATGTCACTTTATCTTTGACCCACTTAGAACATTCTCGTGCAATAGCTCTTTGATTTAGTTCACTTTTGAGTCGAAGCTCAAAATCTCCTCCACATAAATCTGCTTCTTGAAAAATATGAGGAATATAAAATTGTCTCGCGTGTTTCTTAAATTTTTCTTCTATAAATGTAGGAGTGCTAAAAATGAAACGCATTTCATCTATACGACCTAATTCTTTTTTAAGAGATTCATAAGCATAAATAGAAAAGGAACTCGCCGCAATACTTAACTTACTTCCCTTTTTAATTTCTTCCTTTAGGTCTTCACCTAGACGATGATTTACGTTATCTATTAATTTCATAAGTTATTTCCAAGCATATTTAGTCTTACCACATCCTCCACATCTAATTTCTTTTGTAACAGTATCGAGATTTCTAAACGACACAGCAGGTTTCGTACATCCGTCTTCTTGACAATAAAACAATTTTTCCATTTCTTGAACATCAGCCCAAAATGCCTTGAGATCACCTAATTTAGGATTGAAGGGGTTGTCGTGAGAAAGTAAATTACCTAGAATTGAAGAACCAGCTACTCTTTCAATTATTGGAAATTGTTCTATGAGACCTTGACTTTTCTTTGCTTTAATTCTAGATTTAAGCTCATTGATTAACTCATCAGGCATTCTTTTCTCATTAATTTCATTGGGTCTATAACTAACCTTAACATCAAAATTTATACAAATTCCTTTCAATGATGCTTCCAAATAACGTCTAATAGGATTTCCTAATGCTTCAATTTCTGAATTTGCGAGCTTGGTTTCTATTATTGATTTTAAATCCCCTTTAGATTCCTCAAAATGAGTTCCTTTTTCTTCTGTCCATTTTATTTCATTGACTAACCAATTCTTCTTTTTCGCAAGTGGTTTTACAAAATTTCTAAACCATTCTTCTTCGTGAGTCAATAATATAATTTGCCTATCAGAAAATTTTTCAAATAGTAGCTCGGCAAATCGTTTTCTGTGGTTGGAATCAAAACTGGAGATTACATCATCTAAAACAATGAATTCATTAACATCATTAAAGGCATCAACTGAAGCTAAATAGAAAGATATTCCAAAGCAATTGAGATGTGATTCACTAAAATATTTTTGAGGAGGCGACACCCAATTTCCGTTGTACTTATATTCTATAGTGATACCGTTTAATTCATCTTCTTCTCCCATTGTAACTATCTTGATTTCCTGAAAAGGTTCGTCAGGATTCATATATTGATAGTACTCATTAATTTTACTAGAAAACGAATCTATAAAATCTTCTAACCCTTGTTTCTGGACCTTTACAAACTCGTTGTACACAATTGATAACGATGCACTTTGTTTGTCTAATATCGCTCTTTCTTTCTCGTATAATTTTATCTTTTGGAAGGCATCCTTCGAGGCAGATATGTCGGAATAAATTTCTGTAACGTTATCTTTCTTTATGGTTTCTTTTAGCTTTTTAATTCTAGCAGCGAGATCGTCTAAGAACAAAAAATTAGACACTCCAAAAGCGATATTTTTTGAATCTGCAATTTTATCTCCAGAAGATGCTTTTACTTTGCTAGCTGCTTGGAATAGCTTTATTTTACCAGAAATTGCTTCTATATTCTTTTTAAGCTGTTCATTTTCGAGCGTTTTAAAAAGTGGTTCAGAAAGAAGATTATCTAGTCTTCTAATTCTTTCTGTAGATACAGTTTGAACAAGTTCTTGAGCATCTTTGAATACTTTTAGTTTTTTCTCGGCTTCCTTTGCCTCCTCAAGGCGTTCTGCTATCTCCTTCAACAAATCATTCCGATCTTTATCCTGAAGGCATAAGGGACAATTATCCTTTTTATGAAACTTATTTAGTATCGTAGTTCCAGACTTTAAGAGCTCTGCAACATATATTTTCATAATGCCCTCTACATCAGCTGCGATTTTTTGGAATTCTAAATAATACGTATCATACTGGTTGTTTATAGTAACAACTTCTACTTGCAACCCAGAAACTATTGTCTGTACTTTTTCTAAAAAAGCATTTTCTTTAACAAGCTTCTCATTTGTCGCAGTTTTTAGATGCTTTAGTAGTGCATCTAGGTCGTCCATTGTATTGACTTCCATTTTCAGTTTCAATGGAGCTATTTTAGCTTTTACAACCTTAAATAAATCTTTTTCTTTGCTTACAACAGCTTTTATTTTATCAATAAGCGTTTTTTTCTCTGAACCAATTAGGCCTTCAAAATTCTGCCTCTTAATTTCTGTTTTAATCGAAGTAAAAGCCTTTCTTAAAACCTCTTTTTTCTTTGTTACTTCAGAAAAACCAATGATGTCGGAAAGGTATTTCAGTTTATCACCTTTTGAGTTATCTATAAAATCATTTAGACTTTTATAGCGCAATAGTAGATTTTCTTCCTTTGACTGCACCAAATAATCCCTTATCTCATCGGTTTTGACTGTGAAGTCGTGTTCTAAGGAATCTCTTTTCTTAAATAAGGTTTTTGAAGTATTTAGATCAGTTTTCCCTTTAAATGTTAGACCTACCTCAGATACAAAATCCTCATCAACCGTAACGTTTCTTAAAGCATCTTTTAAATCAATCTCAGTACCTTTAAGGTGGTCAACTCTATTGGTATAAAACCATTCAATAGCATCAGATATGCTACTTTTTCCCATTCCATTATCTCCATAGAGAACAATTGATTTTCCGTTTAATTCAAGAGAAATAGATTCCTTAACACCTCGAATTCCTTTTATGTCGATTTGCTTAAGCTTCATCCTTCTTTTTTTCTTGAATTCTTAATTGCTCTAATTCGTTCTTAATTCTAGCTTCTGTTAACGTGCCCTCTACATAAAGATCTGATATCAATTTTGAAATACTAGGATCAACTCCTTCAATAGATTCAATGGTACTAAAGAAATCATCGAGTATTTCTTGACCTGATTTTACTTTATTACTCATAAGCTTCTATTTAAAATATTCCCAGTCTATTTTAAAACTGGTTATTAATTCATTCTTCAATATTTCGTGTCCTGTCTTATTGTTACATATAGGATAAACTCCATACTTTTTTACAAAATCGATTAAAAAGTAACTCTCTAAATCCTCAATTCTATAATCCCATATACTACGGAGCATTTCAAAATTTATGTATGTAAAAAAAAGTGGTTCTACTGCTCTATAACTCGTAAGTCCTACATTTTTTGATTTACCGTCATAGTGACCTATTAATCTACTTCCTATACTATTTGTCTTTTTCTCGCTCATTCCTATATACAGTAACTTAGAGACATCAAAAGGATAATTTATATCTATGGATTTACTAAATATAAAGTACAAGCCAGCAATACCGTTAAGAGGTCTTATATTCTCAGGAACAAAATCCATTGGGCTATCAAAATATATGGTTACTTCATTTGCCATAAACTACCTCAATTCTATAATTTCTAATAGCTTATCATAACTACTCACTCTATCAAAGGTCACTTCCTTGTCACTTATTTCATTAAAATGCACCTTAGCACAATGAATTTTTAAGCGTTCAATCTCCCTTAAATCTTGATCTGAATCTGATCCTTTTGTTTCTGCAACAAAATATATCTCACGTACTTTCTCCTTATCAAAAACGATAGCCCAGTCTGGACTGTAGTTTGCCACAGGCGTTGTGATGTAAAAGCTCTTAGGTAATTTTGCATACACCGTAACCTCTGTGCTATTTTCTAGCGCAGCTGCAAATCGTGTTTCTACTCCAGAATCTGTAGTAAGATAATCGTAGATATGTTTAGTAAGTGGATCTGACTGGCGTATACTGTACTTGTCGTTAGTAAATACTGTTTTTGCATCGTGTCGCTCTTCGGTTTTGTGATAAACTATATTATTGATAATCATACTCGCTTTCACCTCGTTAATGAGTTTTCCACATTTTGCAATAAACTCTTCTGGATTCTTCCTCACCAAAAGAAACTTTTCTTGCTTAATTTTCTTTAGTACGGCAACGATAGTTTTTCTGGTAAGATTTGTAGCATTTACCATTTCACCTACAATATCATATACTGTGTCTGTGTAAATATTGGTTTTGATGCGGTTATTCTCACTATTCACTTCTTTAAAAAGAGTGCCTTCTTTCATATCTGCCATAGTGCCATCCTCCAGCTCTCCAGTCTTTACTTGATAGATTCTATCTGCAATATGTAAATCGGCATTAATTTTTATGACACTATCCGCTACTAGTTTTTCACTATTAAATTGTACTTCGTATATCGTTTTAAGATTGATTTTATTCCATAGTTCCTGGAACTCTTTTTTCTTAAAGTTCTTATTGGTTCGCACGACAATGGTCTCTCTGTCGTTCTCTGGCATTAGAGCCTCTCCTGTATAAACCGCTTTTAATAATTGTGTTACGCTTTCGCGAAAGCGTTCTAAGTTTTCTGGTAACGGTACTTTACCAGCTTCTATAAGTTCTCGTCCTTCTTTTGTGATTTTATCATCATCATCTAGGATGTCATTTTTATACAGAAATTTATTAAGTTTTTTGGCTTCTAGTTCATCGATACGATGTTCATCACCTTTTTCATTTTTAACCACTTTACCTAAGAAATATTCTACTTCGGCTTTTTGTGGTCTTCCTTTTAAGGTAGCTGCAATTTCTGACTGTAAGCCTTTTGCAAAAGCTTCATAACTCTCTGATGCAATTACCGTTAATTTATTAATGTCGTGTACTTGTTCTCCAACCGTGTCAAAATCCTGACGTATTCCGTTCTTATTAACACATAAACGCATACCACGTCCTACTTCTTGACGACGTCTTATGGTAGCGTCGCTGTGCTTTAAAGCACAAATCTGGAACACATTAGGATTATCCCAACCTTCTTTTAATGCAGAATGCGAAAATAGAAAGCGTGTAGGTTCTTCAAAACTAAGCAGGCGCTCTTTATCTTTCATTATAAGGTCATAAGCCGAAATATCATCTGAATCTTCCTTACCGCGTTTCACTTTAGGATCTACAAATTTTTTCTTTTTATCGATGGAGAAATAGCCATCGTGAACGTCTTCTGCATTATCTCGTTTTAAATAAGCTCCAAAAGTTCCTGGCATATAACCCTTGTGCACCGCACTAGGATCTGTTTCTTTTAAATACTCGTTGTATTCTTGATTAAAAAGATCTAGAAACTCACTACGTGCATTATTGTACTCTTCTTCAAAAATCTGCGCATATTCTCCTAAAAGCTGTTCGCCTTCATCATCATAAACACGATATTTATCTACGGAGTCTATAAAGAATAAGGACAGTACTTTTATACCACTCCCAAAAAGCGCTTTCTCCTTTTGTAGGTGTGAGTAAATAGTTTCTCTTATCTGGATACGTCTAAAATCTTTCTCGTCTAGATCACCTATAGCGTCACCGGCATAAATATCCTCACCGTTAACGACTATTTTATTAAAATAGCCATCTATCTCTTGAATAACGCAATTTTTATATTGTGGCATATCGCCAGACAGTTCATACAGATTGGCTCCTTTTTGAAGTTTTTTTCGAACACGTTTTACAGATGTGCCACTACGTTGTTCATACTCAATGAGTGCTTCTGGCGGTTTAGTATTACTAAGTGATATTTGTTCTACATAAATATATCCTGTAGTTCCTGTAGAGCCTTTAAGGTTAATACCTTTTACTTGAATCTTCTTAACGAGCTTTTTCTGGTATGCATCTAGCGCATCTAATCGATACACCTTATTGTACTCCACTTTATGCGTTGCAGAATATCTCACGGTAAATAGTGGATTAAAGTCCTGCATACTCTCGAGCGTGCGAGCACCGTCTACAGATTGTGGTTCGTCTATGATGAGTATAGGATTAGTTTGCGCTATAATCTCTATAGGTTTTCTGGTTCCAAAGTCATCCAGCTCTTGATAAATACGTCTGGCATCTTTACCACGTGCGTTAAAGGCTTGGGTATTAATAATCATAACGCTTATGCGACTGTCTGACGCAAAAGTCTCTATGTCTTGTGGTACACTTGAGTTATAAATGAATGGCTTGATTTTATGCCCGTATTTTTCTTGAAAATGCGTTTGTGTGACCTCAAAGGATTTATACACACCTTCTCGTATAGCTATGCTAGGCACAATGACGATAAATTTGCTCCATCCATATTTTGCGTGTAGCTCGTACATAGTACGTATGTAAGTATAGGTTTTACCAGTACCAGTTTCCATCTCAATAGTAAGATTATAGCCTAATCTTACATTTTTAGGACGTTCTATTCTCTCACTTTCTAAAAGCTCATTACGTTGCTGCACCGCATTAATGTTTTTAAGCATCTGCGATTCTGTAATTTGTATGGTGCTGTTACGATAGCCTATGGCTTCATCTAGTTCTGACTCTAACTGTAGCGTCATTTCTGTACTACTGGCTTGTTTAGCCTTGCGCAGGAGCTCCTTACTTTTTTCTAATGTAAATGTGTTTGTCTTGAGGGCTTGACCTTCAAAACAATCTACTACAGCTTGTACTGCATCTACCTGAAACTGTTGTTCTTTAAATTGTAATTTCATTATGCTGTAATAAGGTCTAAAATTCGTTTTCCTGCTGTTGTTACTTTGTAGCGCTGTTTTGGGCTCGTAGGTTTATCAGGATATTCCATTGTTATCCAATCTAACGCTATTAATGGATCTAAGTACTTTTCTCTATGAGAGCTATGATTAGTAATACCTAATTGAGTCATTATTTCACTTCGTTTTACCCAATCTAAAGAAGCTTTTAATACTTCCTCTACTTTACTATGTACCTTATCTTCAAGTATACTTTTAACTTGGACACTAGCTTGGCCATTAACTTGGACACTAGCTCCGTCCCGAGCTCCGTCCGTATGATTTCTTAAATCAATAGAATCCTTACTATCGCTAGCTTGAGCTCCGACACTAGCTTGGTCATTAACTTGGACACTAGCTTGGTTACTAAAAGCAATAATATCTTCTATTGTATTGAAAACAGGAGCTTTAACTTGGTTAGTAGCTTCGTTACCAGTTGTGGTTTGCTCTTGGTCACGAGCTTGGTCATTTACTCTTGAAGGAAGTGTTACGAGCACATAGCTTTCATCATCGGTCTCAAACGTAGGTGCAGGACTGCCGTTTTCTTCCATTGCGTCATATATAGCAGGAAAACCAGTTGCTCTTCCTTCAGTAAGACCTAGTTCTTTTAAAAAATCGCCTATACGTCTGTTTCTATAGTCTCTGGCTACAATACGTTTTTTAGTCTCTAGTACTTTATTAGTTACAGGTGGTACAGGAGATGGGTAACTCAATATTTCCATTTTGTCAGGAAATATCTGTACCTCAATAGGACTGCCTATTTCATAACTTTTGTGATAGACGGCATTAGAAAGTGCCTCTTCTATAGCTGCATACGGATAATTGTCAAAACGGTCTGCCTCAGCCTTATCTTTATACTTAATAACTTGCTCGTTAATCACATTGTTTTTAATAAAAGCTAGCGCGTCACGTAACTGCACGTGCAATGGCCCTTTAAAAATATGCTCCTTGAAGGACTTGCCTGTATTATCCTTATGCACCACAATTTCTATTTGGGTTCTAGGGAAAAATGCTTCTGGTGTTTTTGAGAAAAAAAGCAACCCTACATTTACAGGGCGTATATCTTCTTCTGGTCCTTTTGCGATAAGCATACCACTTGCTATTTCTGCTAATGACATACGTGTGCTCTCTGCATACAGATCACTTTTAACTTCTTGTAAATAAGCTTGTATGGTTGCAAGGTCTAGGTCATCTATCGTTGCCTGGTTGTTAATGCGATCATCAAAAGGGATGCGTGCTGCAAGCTCTGTAAGCTGCACATCTAGTGCACCTCTGGCAGCAATACTACGAGAGCCTGAGCGCACATATCTATGGCGCTGCGCTTTACCACCTTGCGTAGATGGCGCAGTATATGGTCTGTTATCTCCTGCGGGACACCATAAGATCATAATATGTTTGCCATCCATAACATAGGGCTGACTTATAGGAAAATAATTAGGTTGTAATTGATGGGCTAATCTCACAATCTCACCTTGAATATGATCTAAACGCTCTGGTGCTAGTCCTACAGGTGGTAACACAGGCTGTCCTGCATTTTCTGCAATACCTACTATAATGTAGCCGCCACCCCAATTATTAATATCATTTGCAAAGGCACAAATGGTATGCACAATCTCTTCTGGATTCCAGCCTTGTTTAAATTCTAGGCGTTCCCATTCTACGGTTTGCCCGTGTACTAGGTCGTTTATGTTTATAGGTAACGCCATTTATAATACTTTCATTTCTGTATCTGGACTCAATTGTTTGAGTAGTTGTTTTACATTTTCTTTAGCCGTATCATTTTTAAAACCGCTGTCTTTAAACACAATGCGCAATGGTTTTTCTTGGGCTACCGCTTTTGCGAAAGCTTCATCTATACCAGTATCAAAACACGCATAGAGTGAGTTACTTGCTACTTTAAATACGTCCTTACCAGCAATGTTAACCTGCTTAATAGGTAAGGATAAAGGTAAGCCCCAGTCTAGTAGTATTTGCGCTAGTAGATCATCTGGTGTGCGGTCTGGTTTTACATTATCTGCAAAAGCATCTAACTGGCCTTGGTCGTAGTCTTGTGGTTTGTAATACACATCTTGCATATTACTCTCATCCAGTCTATAGACTCTAAAACCGTAATCTATATCTGCTTCGGTTTCTTCTTTTAAATTCTCGCTAAATCTTTTTATTCTTTCTTTTCCAATTTGAGCAATATCAGTAAATCCCATATTTAGAGCAGCAGAATTAGATTTAAAATCATTTGAACCTTCATCAATAGGCTCAGGTAATTGGACAGATATGAAATTCCTTTTCTTATTATCTTCATAAGATTGAGCTAAAACAGCACAAGCTGAACTAGCAGAGCCTGAGAAAAAATCTAAAATAATATCATTAGAATCAGTAGATAATTGAATAACTCGCTTTAATAATTTTATTGGCTTTGGATTGTCAAATATCATTTGCCCATCGAATAAGTTTTTCAATTCTTGAGCTCCTTCTTGGCTATGACCAACTGATTTATTATCCCACCAAGTCCAAGGTCTAATTCCTTTTGATTCCGACAAAAACTTTTTTAACCGCGGTCTATTTGTTCCGTCTTTACCAAACCAAATACGATTGTCCTTTTGTAATTCAATAAAAGTTCTTTCTGCCAACGCCCAACATCTACCTTCTGGAGGAGGCATTTTCTCTCCATTAGGAGTAGTAATAGAATAAAACTGAGACTTTGGAGCTCTACCAGTTTGTCCTGTCAAATCAACTGAAGCCCAATCTCCTCTTGGGTCATTATCAGGGTTACTAAAACTTTTTAATCTATTACCTTCCATAGGTAAATAGTCCATAATAAAACTATCAGTGTTTTTGCTATAGACCAATATATGATCGTGGGCTGCACTTATATTCATTCGTGCGTCTGGCGATGTTTTTTTCTGCCACATAATATTTGCAACAAACGAATTCATTCCAAATATTTCCTCACACATTTTTTTTAAGTTGGCTTGCTCTCCGTCATCAATTGAAATAAAGATAACTCCATCATCAGTTAGCAAGTTCCTTGCAAGTTTGAGTCTAGGATATAACATTGTTAGCCATCTGCTATGAAATCTTCCTGATGTATCAGAGTTTAAAACTAGTCTTTCTCCATACTCATTTCTAATACCACTATTTTTTTCGAATTCACTTTTATCCTCAGTGAAATTATCTTTATACACAAAGTCTTTACCTGTGTTATAAGGTGGATCTATGTAAATCATTTTAATCTTACCTAGATAACTTTCTTGTAAAAGCTTTAAAACCTCAAGATTATCGCCTTCTATGTACAGGTTTTCTGTAGTATCAAAGTCCACAGAGTCCTCACGTACTGGACGTAGGGTTTTTGTAGTCGGTAAATTTGCGGTTACAATTGCCTCGCGTTTACCTGGCCATTCTAGACGGTAACGTTCTTTATTTCCTTCTATAATATCGTGACTAAGCTCTTGCTTCAATAAATCAAAATCTATGGCCTTACCTGTGGCGCTTTCGGTCACACAATTAGGGAATAGTTGGGCTAGTTTTTTAAAATTCTCGTTAACAAGGTCTGGGCTTGTCATATCTAGTGTATCGCTCATAAAGGCTTGTATATCTTAGTTGTCAAACTGGTTTATCGCCAGTTGTAATGCTTCTTTTTTGTATCGTTGGTTTTCTGTGGTTTTTAAAATCTTGTCTGCCAGCCATAGCGTAAGTAGTTCTTTTTTAGGCTGTTTAAAGATTTTTGCCAGCGCGTCTATATCTTCTTTTCTAAAGGAGCGCTCGCCGCGTTCCATCTTACTCAACATTGCTTGATCCATATCTAACCTGGCCGCCAGCTGCCGCAGTAGGATATCATTAGCTTCTCTCAGTGTTCGTATGTGTTCACCTATCATCTTAGTAAAGTTTTCATTAAAAGACTTGACAAATATTGGACAATTTAAGAATTAAGTGGGGAAATATTAGTATTTTGTTGGACTAAAATTGACTTATATTTCATTTTATATTTATGGACACAATAGATATGTTTTCAAAACCTCCAGAATACGGAAAACCTATTCAAATTAAGAATAGAGAATACATCTATATTCCTAACTTCTATCAGAAAGAAATAGCTGACAAATATTTTAAACGTCTTATAGAAGACATTAAGTGGAAGCAAGAATCTATGAAGATGTATGGTAAAGAACTACCATTCCCTAGATTAACAGCTTGGTATGGAGATCAAGATAAGCCTTATAGCTTCTCTGGCATTACCTTGCAGCCACATCCTTGGAGTCCTGGGCTATTAAAAGTAAAAACTGATATTGAAGCAAAAGCAAACGTAGTTTTTAATAGCGTTTTGCTTAACCGATATCGGGATGGAAGCGATTCTATTTCTTGGCACACAGATGCAGAGAAAGAGCTTGGTGAAAATCCAATTATTGCCTCTGTAAACTTTGGAGCAGACCGTAAGTTTCAACTAAAACATAAGGACACTAATGAACGTATTGATATTATCTTGCAGCACGGTAGTTTGCTGATAATGCAAGGGGAATTACAGCACTTCTGGAAACATCAAATCCCTAAAACAAAAAAGCCAATAGGAGAACGTGTTAATTTAACCTTTAGAGTAATAAAATAGCTATGCCATATAATTTTCAACTGCCTATAATCACAGATTTAACTCCAGATCAACAAACAGTTTTAAATCACGCAGGAGCTGTAGCTGTTTCTGGTGGACCAGGAACAGGTAAAAGCGTAATAGGTTTGTGGAGACACATTCGTAATTATGATAGAGGTACTAGCAAAAGTTTACTAGTTACTTATACGGTTTCTTTAGAACGTTTTTTGAAAGAAACTTGTCGAACTATTAGTGCTGATGCTGCTCAGAATGTAAACAGAACTTATAGATGGAGCAATAATCCAGTACAAGGCTATGATGAAATAATTGTTGACGAAGCTCAGGATGTTGCCCTTTCTAGGTATGATATATTAAGTAATTATTGTAATTCTATTTCATACACTACCGATGATAATCAAATACTTTATCCCGATAGTTGTAGTAAAAAAGTAGATTTACAAAACAAGTTTAATAATAGAGAATTTATACTCCATACTAACTTTAGAAATACGAGAGAAATTTCAAGGTTTGTAAGAACAGTATTCCCAGATCAAGTAAGGCAAGATGGAGACCGTTCAGGTCAGAAACCTCAGTTAATTAATGTAGGATTTGATAATGATCGACAAATTGATGCGATTATTGACATTATAAATAATTTTTCGGAGTCTACTCATAATATTGTCATTCTAGCGCCTTATCAAAGCAATGTCCGCACATTTCATACATCATTAAAAGAAAAAGGAATTACTTGTTCTAAATACAGTAATGAAAATGAGGTTTTAGCTTCCATAGAAAGAGTTCACGTAACAACCTTTAAGTCTTGTAAAGGATTAGAGTTTGATACGGTAATTATACCGAATATTCATAGTTATACTTTCTGGAAGACTAGTGATAATAACATTGTCAACGATGAAGATCTGTATGTTGTATTAACTCGTTCAAAAAGCAATATATTTCTATTGAACAATAGCCATCCTTACTACGAATCTGAAAATCTAGCATTTTTACAAAACGCATTACAACATAATACTTTAGAGCAAGAAGATTATGTTCCAAATCCAGCTATTACAAATACTCAAACAAGAACAATTATTAAATCAAATGTTGATGATGGTGACGATTTACCATTTTAATTATTATGGATAAAATAACTAAATTTTACATACATATTCAATCTGATACACTAGCTCATTATTTGGTTAGAGGTATTTTTTGTCCTTCAAGGTTTTTAAGTAATAAAAATCTTGATATACAAGATCAATACGACTCTTTTTTATTATTGTCAGATAAGCAATGGAATAATGAAAGTGATTGTTCCATTGAGGTTCATCTTATGGAAGAAGATATTGCTCAGTTGATGCAAATACAGGATCATTATTTTGTTTTAGCAAACTGTCTCCCTGTTTCCAGATTACTTAAAATTCATTTTTCAAATAAGGAAAAGGCAGAAAATGTAATTTGGAACATTAATCAAGGTGCAGCATTCGTCCCTAATGGGTTGGTTTCTTATCAATTTAAGTCTAAGCAGGACTCAGTAGCATTGACCGGCCAACATAGCTTTCCAGAAGTATATTCAGAAAATTCTCTTAAATCTAAGATGGAACGTTATGATCGATTAATGGGTGGACTATCATTTATGAAGGTAGGTCAAGTAAATTCAGCATACAGTTCACTAGACACTACAGTAAATTATTTAAGCGCAGTTGCTTATTTTAATTCCTTTGTTGAAAATGAAATCGAAGCTAACAAAATTACCCTTAACAGCGATGTTCAATCAATTTTTTCTGGAGAAAACGAGGTTTATAAATACCTAGCTAAGCCAGTAACCTTTGAAGATGTTACTGCATTAGGTAAGAAAGAGAATCAAAAAGTATTAAAGAATTTTAACACCATAAGATTTGACGCTATTGAGCCAGAGTCATTAACCTATAAATTAGCAATACTTCACACATACGGCAAAGGAAAAGGGAAAAGTGACAACGATTTAGTCTCTGGATTGTTGTCTGCCAGTTCTAGTAAACTAGTGGAGGAACTAGCTCTTGTTTTTGGTCTATATTCTGGTTACAGTACTTTAAGAAATAAATATTCTGATGGGAATACTAAGATTGACACAAAGTTTAAACTTGAGACAGCTTTGGAATTTTACATCATTGAATCTTTGTACAATTATGTTTTCAAAGACCACATAAAAAGTGATAGAATAGATTTCTTAGAAAATTTGTCTTTTAAAAATCAAGTCAATAAAATTCAAAATAACTTCAACTATCTGAAAATCTTAGGTCATAATTATGCTTATCAGAAGCAAGAAAAAGTCGTGCTTGAAAAAGACTCATTAACTTCTATGTTGTTAAACACAATAATAGATTGGTGCAAAAAAAATGACGCTAAATTAAATGAGGAAGATTTATTGACTAAACTCGGTAAATCAATAATTCCAGAAATACGTACGGTTATAACCTCAAATAAAAAGGAGCCAATAGCTAAAAAACCAAAGTTATCATCTAAAAAAGAAGTAGAAAAAGCTACGTCAAAGAAGCCAGCAACAAAACAAGAAACTTTAGCAAAAAGCAAAAAATATGCAGACTTAAGGTTAAAGTCAAACAAACTGAATGAACCTAGTTTATTTCCAGAATTAAAGTCTAATGAAGTTGAATTAAATTTTGAAAAAATTGATCAATTAACAATCGCTCAATTAGAAGATAAAACCGTAGCTGACCTGAGGACAATATGTAAACAAAAAGGATACAAAAGATATTCTAAGTTGAAAAGAGAAGATTTAATCAAATTTATTTTATCACAATAGTCTATGGCATTTATAGATGATTATAGAGGAGTACTTTCTAATGCCAAAAAATTACAAAGTTTCATTAACGACAGACTAGATGAACTATACGACTACTATAGTTTAAGTAACTATGAAATTCTTGTCGAGGACAAGGCGTACTTTCAATCCTTACCGACTTACACAAGCATTTCAGAATTAGACTTTTCTCAAACTAAGAATGAAACTTTTCTTAACCTTTTACTGACCACAGCTGTAAGGCTTAATGAACCATTTGGGTTTAG